>JBBDKX010000007.1 GCA_040879145.1 Candidatus Spechtbacterales bacterium
TATTTCACTTAACTCGTTTTTATCCGAACTAGGTACATTTATTGTATCAACATCTTGTATGTTATGCAAACTTTTGTTATTCTTTGTATATGGAAAATATTTTGGACAAAACTGACCGAGCTCTGAAGCTCCGCAACTACTCCCCAAAGACTCATAAAGCGTATACATTCTATATAAAAGAGTATATCAGTTTTTGTAAAGGGAAAGGAATTAAAGACAAGCAAAAAGCTATTGAGGATTATTTGCTCGATAAGCATATGCGGAAACAATCTCCGCAAACAATCAATCTGGCCCTTAACGCTGTAAAGTTCTTGTATGCGGAAGTTCTTAAAGATCCGCAAAAGATTGACCTAAAATTTGCGAAGAGAAGTAAAAAGTTACCGATCGTATTATCACGCTCTGAAATTCAGAAGATTATTGAAGCAACTGATAATTCAAAATATAAGCTTATGATCTCGCTCGGGTATGCATGCGGCTTGCGAGTAAGTGAGGTAGTAAGCTTAAAGGTTGCAGACTTAGATATTGATGAGCTTGTTGTGCATATCAAGGGAGCAAAGGGTAAAAAGGATAGGATTAGTGTGTTGCCAGAAAAATTGCAAAATGACTTGCGTAACATCATTGCTGGTAAGAGTCGGAATGATTTTATTTTTGCTTCTAATCGAGGAGGTGCGCTCACAACCACATCTCTGCAGAAGATGTTTCGCAAAAGTTTATCAAGGGCACAAGTGCAGAAGCCAGCAACTTTTCACTCGCTTCGTCACTCCTTCGCTACACATTTACTAGAAAATGGCACAGACGTCCGATATGTGCAAGAGTTGCTCGGGCACAGCAACATACGAACAACACAAATATACACACAGGTTACTAATCCAAAGTTAAAAAATATTAAGAGTCCATTATAAAATCGCAGAGCGAAGCAATGAAAAGAGAGAAACAAATTAAATCTTGGAAAAACAGGGTCGCTATCGAACGATTATTTGTTTTATAATAAATCGAAGATCCACGATAATTTAATTTTCTATTGAGCGGAGGGGTGTCCGAGTGGTTTAAGGAGCACGCTTGGAAAGCGTGTGGGCGCAAGCCCTCATGGGTTCGAATCCCATCCCCTCCGCTAAGTAGAAAATTATTATCAGGACTGTGCGGGGCAACCCGCCCGTGGGTTCCTCCGATTTGACTGCAAAATCGAGAGTCCTCGATGTGATCGTTAAATCAAAGATTTGTGATTATCACATCGGGAGAATCCCACCCTCTCCGCCAAATATAAAACCCCTCTACGAGGGGTTTTATTGTATTAAAAAACTTTAGCTATCCGCTCCATTGCCCAGTCAATATTGTTATGAGTGGTAATAAGCGGTGGTGCAAACCTGACTACATTTCCATGTGTATTGTTGCACAGAATACCATTTTCCTTAAGTTTAAGGCAAAAGTCTCGAGCGGGACCGGCGTCTTCTTTCAGCTCAATACCAAGCATAAGCCCTTTGCCGCGAATCTCTTTAATGTGTGGCGACTTTAAAGACGCAAGCTCTTTCTTTAAACGGTCCCCTATTGCGCGCGCGTTACGCGCCATACCCTCTTCTTTTAACGCCTTAAGGGCGGCGAGCGCCGCAGCGCTCCCAAGCGGATTCCCGCCAAAAGTAGAACCGTGATCTCCCGGGCCGAGTACATCCATTATTTTACGGTTGGCAACAACAGCGGAAACAGGATATGCTCCGCCACCGAGCGCTTTACCTAAAATATAGATATCAGGCACGACACCTTCATGGTCGCACGCAAACATTCTGCCTGTTCTGCCAAGTCCTGTCTGAATTTCATCTGCCATAAATAAAACGTTTTCCTTGGTGCACAATCCCCGCAAAGCAGTAAGATAGCCCTCAGGTGGCACAATTATACCGCCTTCGCCCTGAATAGGTTCTACAAGAATTGCCACGGTATTTTCTGTTACAGCAGATGTAACGGCATCCAAATCACCATACTCCACAAGCTTAAACCCGGGGGTAAAAGGACCGAAACCTTCCCTGTACTGCCCCTGAGAAGAAAAACCAACTATTGTAGTTGTTCTGCCGTGAAAGTTGTTGCCAAATACAACAATTTCGGCTTTACCTTGCGGTATTCCCTTCTCCTGATAACCCCATTTTCTGGCTATCTTTATGGCGGACTCAACCGCTTCAGCTCCTGTGTTCATTGGCAAAACTGCTTCTTTTTTGCAAAGCCTAGCCAGATATTCTACAAATTCTCCAAGGCGCGTGCTGTAAAAAGCACACGAGGTAAGATACAGTTCCGAAGCTTGTTTTGTCAGTGCTTCAACAATTTTAGGATGATTATGTCCCTGGTTTAAAGCTGAATACGCGGAAAGAAAATCCATATACTTATTTCCTTCCATGTCCCATACCCAGACACCTGCTCCCCTTTCAATTACGACGGGAATCCGGTCGTAGTTGTGGGCTCCCCACTTTTTTACAGATTCAATTACACTATCGCTTGCGGACATAATTCCTCCTTTTAAGTACTAAAGAAAGTATACCTACAATCCCCCTGTAACGCAATAAAAACGACCTTTAGGCCGTTTTTATTGCGTTTGATACCACTTACCTTACAATTTCAAAGTTTTTCTTTGGCGGCAAATTCTTTTTAAACTCTTGATTTTATCCGTTCTAGCAATTCTTCTGCCAACCCTCTTGTCGCGGCAGTAATGATTGGAGTTTTTTCTTTTTGTCCAAATTCCAAATATTTTTTATCTCCAATTGATACGCCTTCCAAATCAACCATCACAGCACCGGCCTCTGTTTCTAGCCCATACGCGACAGCAATTTCGAGATTGTTTTTACGCGTACATTCAAGAGCTAAGTCTGCAACGCCAGAGGCGACATCAACATAGTGAACAGCAGAAGAACCCACGGAAAAATCTCGTGATGTGGGTTTGAAATCTTGTAATTTTCTTGAAAAAGTATCTTTATTTATTTCAAAGTATTCATCAATATATATGTTTACATCGGGGCTTAGTTGGGTTCTATCCGAAGAATGAATTTGTGTTCTTTGGATTCCCTCAACAACAAAAGCTCCATTATTTTTTTGTGCAATAAACAAACGTTTGGTTGGGTGCTCCATTATTCCGCTAGTAAGGTAATCTTCATAATTTGGATCAACAGTGTTAAAAATTCCAAACATTGTTCCGTACCGGGCGCGCCCCCTTTCTTTTTTATAAACATTTGATCCGTCCAGCCCGTCTAAAATTCCTAAATAGCGCGGATTTTCTGTTATATCGACTTGTCCATGTTCTTCAGAAATAACGCGAATTGGAACTCCCGTCTCTTTCAGAAAATCGAGGATTGCTTTTTCACACTCTATGTCAACTCTCAACGCGGTTTCTCCGAATTGGTTTTTTTGAACAAGTTCTTCGCCGGCTTCACCAAGATTATCGTGTACCGATAATGCTCTGCGCAAACTATCAACGGTTGTTTGCTCAAATCGTTCTTTCCATTCGATTGAATTTTCCATTTTTTCAATTTTATCCATACTCATTTTATTAAATCTTCTATTGAAACGTCCAGCGCCTTAGCGATTTTTGCTATCACTTGGACGCTCGGCTTTTTCACAAAGTCGCCCTAAATTTTTTTATAGCGTTTGATTTTCAACACTCATACTCTACATCTCTTTTAACGCCTTTACTCTTTCCTGTACGGGTGGGTGCGTCATAAATAACTTTGCGAATTTGCCAACTTCCTTATCTTGAGCACCTCTTTTGTCAGCTTTAAATGGGTTTTCAAAAAATAAGTGTGCTGTAGCGTTGTTTGCAAAACGCATCTTTGTCGGATCCTGTGATATTTTTTCCAAAGCGCTTGCAAGCCCCTCAGGATAACGCGTTAAAAGAGCGCCCGACGCATCGGCAAGAAATTCTCTTTTACGAGACACGGCCAGTTTTAAAATTGTAGCTAAAATAGGCGCCAATATCATGGCCACCAAGCCAACTATCATAATAACTCCTCCGGCTCTTGAATCGTTATTTCTTCCGCCAACACCACCCCAAAGCATACTGCGAAATAAAATATCAGTTGCATAAATTATCACACCTGCCAAAACCACAACAACAGTTGAAACAAGCATGTCGCGATTGCCAATATGGCTCATCTCATGCGCCAAAACACCTTCAAGTTCGGGTCTGTCTAAAATCTCAAGAAGGCCTGTTGTTACAGCAACCACTGCGTGTTCCGGATTACGCCCTGTAGCAAACGCGTTTGGAGCTCTCTCTTCAAGAACATATAATTTGGGCTTAGGTAGTCCCGCGGTAATTGCAAGATTTTCTATAATATTATGTATTTCTTCAAATCTGCCCTCATCCGGCACAGGCTTAGCGCGTGTCATAGCAATTACCATTTTATCGCTCCACCAGTAGCTTCCCACGCTCATAAATATACTGATTGCAATAGCTATAACAAGTATTCCCGGAGCATTAAAATAATAACTAAGAAACCAGCCTAAAAACATTGTTAAAATAAAAAAACCCGTGATTAAAAACCACGTCTTTCTGATGTTTGAATCCTTGTGAGTGTAAAGTGATGCCATATTAGTAAAAATAAAGGGGCTAAACTTAGTTTAGCCCATAACACTTGAGGTAAAACTCTTTTTTACTGTGGTCCGGTGAAAATGATCCGACACCAAGCCCAAGAGAGCTGGAAAACAAAAACTCATTAAAAACTGCTATAAAAAGAGACGGATGAAAATCTTTTTCCACATTCTTTCCAAATATTTCGCTATATTCGAAACTATTATGAAATTTAACACAAAGCGGGCAGTAATCTTCGGAGGCCCACCCAAAACCAGATGAACCACACATGTGTTTTTTAAACACAAGATCGCCATGAAATTTTTTTGCCACAATGCGCAAAATATCTTTATCAATCCATTTTGTCAGAAGATTCGGTACTAACTTAGACTGTTCTTGAAGCCATTTCCACGTCTCATCAATAACATTTTGAGAAATATTTTCATTTTCAAGAACCTCTCTAAAATCCTTCTCGTCCACCTTACCTCCTAAATGAGCTGACTATATACTACCAAACTTTTTAAATAACTTCAACTTGTCTAAAACTCCACATTAGGAACACCTCGCTCTGTTTCTATCTCTATCTTAAAGAGTTCCTCGTGCTTAAAACGAAACATTCCCGCTATAAGATTAGTTGGAACAGATTCTATTGTTGTATTGTAATCACGGACATTGGTGTTGTAAAAGCGTCGGGCTGCCTGTATCTTATTTTCTGTATCGGAAAGCTCCCTTTGAAGCTCAAGGAAGTTTTGGGACGCCTTTAGGTCCGGGTAATTCTCTGATACCGCAAAAAGGCTCTTTAAAGCGTCTGTAAGCATGTTTTCTCCCTTCTGGCGGTCTTCAGGACTTTGCGCCTGCATAACCTCGGTTCGCGCCTTTGTGACGTTTTGAAGAACTTCTCTTTCGTGGGTCATATAACCCTTAACCGTATCAACAAGATTAGGGATAAGATCGTGCCTTCTCTTTAACTGAACGTCTATATCTGCCCAAGCTTCGCGTACACGGTTTCGACTTCTTATTAACCCGTTGTACATAAAAACAACGGCAAGAGCCAAAAATATTAAAACTGCTGAAAATATTACTACTGTATCCATAAAATTAAATTTAATTATATTCCTTTCTTACACATATACATTATACACCATTATTTTTTAATTAAGAAACCCCGCCAATACCCCGCACAGAATTTTGATTGTTGCGCAAGGCGGCACGCTCTCCACAGGAAAGGGCTATTCGCCCCCGCGTGCCGATAGATAATAATCAAAGAATGCAATTAACTACAAATTTAATATTATTATGTCCTGGCAAAATTTATGCGGGGTAAGGCTACACTAAATTCAAAAGCCGGTATTAACCGGCTTTTTCATTAAGTGAGTGCCTTACATCATTCCGCCCATTCCCGGGGGCATGCCCCCGGCCATTCCTCCTTCCGAATCTTTGTCATCTTCGGGGTTATCGGAAATTGTTGCCTCTGTTGTAAGAAGCATTCCTGTCGCCGAAGATGCATTTTGTAAAGCCGAGCGCACAACTTTTGTCGGGTCCATTACTCCTCCTTTTTTAAGATCCTCTTCCTGCATAGTCTTGAAATTAAACCCGTTAGCGCCCTCTGCTCCACGCACTTTATTTACCATTACACCCGTATCCATTCCCGCGTTTTCTGCGAGCTGGCGAAGGGGCGCTTCAAGCGCGCGGTAAACTATCTCCACGCCAACCTGCTCATCTTTATCATCAAGCTCAAGTTTGCGCACTGCTTCAGACATTCTTATGTAAGCTACACCTCCACCGGGTACAATACCCTCTTCAATAGCGGCGCGAGCAGCATTTAACGCGTCTTCAAGTTTTTGTTGTTTTTGTTTTGATTCTACTTCTGTTGCGGCCCCTACTTTTATCACAGCCACACCACCTGCCATCTTGGCAAGCCGTTCCTGTAATTTCTCTTTGTCAAAATCGGAATCTGACGCATCAATCGCGTTTTTTATTTGCGCTACTCGTTTTTCTATCGCGTCCTTCTTTCCTTGTCCACCTATTATAGTAGTACTCTCTTTTGTAGATGTTACCTTGTCGGCGGTTCCCAGCATATTTAATTCAACATTTTCAAGTTTTTGCCCTCTATCCTCCGCTATAAACTCGCCGCCGGTTAAAATCGCTATATCTTCCAGCATTTCTTTTCTTCTGTCTCCAAATCCAGGTGGCTTAACAGCAAGAGTGTTAAACGTACCGCGCAGTTTATTTACAACAAGGGTCGCGAGAGCTTCTCCTTCAACATCTTCTGCTATTATTACAAGGTCTTTTTTACCGCTCTGCGCTAATTTTTCCAAAATAGGAACAATATCACTCATAGCGGATATTTTCTGATTTGTTATTAGAATATATGGCTTTTCATAAACAGCTTCCATGCGTTCGGCATTAGTAACCATATAGGCAGAGATGTAACCCTTATCAAACTGAAGGCCTTCTACAAGCTCCTTACTAAGACCAAAGGTTTGTGACTCCTCTACCGTTACAACACCGTCCTTGCCAACCTCTGATATTGCCTCAGCAATTATATGACCCATCTCTTTGTCGTCGGCAGAATTTGTAGCTACATGCTCAATATCCTCCTTCTTTTCAGATATCTGCTCCGATATGTTAGCGAGCTCCTCAACCGCTGCCTCAACAGCCTTATCTATACCGCGCTTTAAAGCACGCGGGCTCGCTCCCGCTGCAATATTTTTAAATCCTTCGTTTAAAATAGCCTGGGCAAGTATGGTTGCCGAAGTCGTACCATCTCCCGCCGCCTCATTTGTCTGGTTGGCAACATCTTTAACAAGCGCGGCACCCATGTTTTCAATCTTATCCTTAAGTTCTATTTCCTTTGCTATAGTAACGCCATCATTTGTTACCATGGGAGCGCCGTACCCACGGTCTACAAGAACATTCCTGCCCTTGGGACCAAGTGTTACGCGCACAGCATCGGCTAATTTATTAACTCCCGATTGAAGTTTTCTTCTTGCTTCTTCACCATATAAAATTTCTTTACTCATAAATTTTGTGGCTAAGCCCTTTGGGCCGCCATCCCGGCCGTTAGGCCTAGGGATTCGCTCCGCCTCACAAAACAAGATTACACTGATAACAACTGATACCACTGATGATTTTTACATGCATCAGCGTAATCAGCCATTATCTGTGATATCTAAGCGAGCCTGTCTGCCGGCAGGCAGGCGGAGCGAGCTTTTAATTATTCTAACTTAGCAATTATGTCGTCTGCTTTTACGAGCAAATATTCTCTGCCTTCAAATTTTAAGGGTTCAGATGAATATCCGCGTGTAAACAAAACCGTGTCCCCTTTTTTGACTTCAAGGGCAATTGTTTCCCCTTCATCATTTTTTCTACCGGGACCAACGGCAACAACTGTACCCTGTTCAGGACCCTTTTTGTCTACGCTTTCTGGCAAAACAATACCGCTCTCTGTAACCTCTTCGGGTTTTTGAGGCTCAATAATAACATTATCTCGCAATGGACTGACTCTCATATTGTTTTTTCACTTCGTTCGCAAACAGGTTCTAGGTATTAGGAGTTAGGTACTAGTCTAATACCTAAAAGCTAAAACCTGATACCTGCGAGCGAAGCGAGCTTAATTTATAACATTACCCATTGTAATAAAATTAGCACTCACTTGTCAATACTGCTAATGTTTCGGCAGGCTCAACATCTTCTTTTATGTTTCGGCAGGCCCCCACACCAAAATCTTTGGTGTGGGGGGCAAGCTCAACTTTCTACACAGTCAAATAAAAACCCGCATCTGATTAATGCGAGAACACTGCTACATAACCTCCTTAACTTTTTTATTATCTGTTTTTTTCACCATCCTGTTCGTCGGTAGACGAGCTTGCAAAAGTAGCAACAGGATGTTGTATTCTTATACTTTCTTCTCTTTGTGCTTTATTTTTATCGCCGGCATGTCTTTGACTGCGTTCTTTCATTCTTTCTCTAACCTTCTCCTGGGCTATAAATAAAGCTGTTGCGCGCGGGCTTGTTTTATTTTCAATGCTTTCCTGTATAACTTTTCTTGCAACTTTATTTATTTTCTTCTCAATTAGACTAAACATTTTGTCTATATCGTAACCCCTAAACTCCGCGTACGAGGATATTACGCCCCCGGCATTTGCGACAAAATCGGGTACTATCAATACTCCTTTCTTAAATAACTCTTCCTGTATTTTTTCTGACATAGAAATATTCGCGCCCTCTACAATTATTCTTGCATTTATCTTATTTTTGTTTTTTTCGTTTATAACATCCGTAACGCTCGCCGGTATAAGTACATCAACTTTTGTTTCCAAAACCTTTCCGGGAGATATGTGCTTAGCTTTTTTGTAAGTTTTTAAAGGCATTTTATTTTCGGCAACATCAAAAAGTTCCGGTGACAAACCATCGGGATTATACAATCCCGTCTCCTTATCGGCAATTGCTATAACTTTTGCGCCCATTTCCTGTAGGAATTTAAACGCGAAAGAACCGACATTGCCAAACCCATGAATGGCCACAGTAGCTCCGTTTAAATCTAACTTATCAAACTTGGCGGCAACTTTCGTAGATACGGCAACTCCGTATCCCGTAGTGCCGAGCTCGTGCGGTATCCCTTGACGCTTTTTTCCGTTAAATACAGTGTACTCATCTTTACTGTGACCTGTAGCCCCCCTAAAATCGTTTATAGCATCTGTAAACCACTGCATTTCTTTTTTACCGGTTCCAACGTCGGGCGCCGATACATACATTTTGGGTACAAAAGACTTTATAGCGTGGGCATATGCCTGTACATACTCTTTTTTCTTCTCGTCCGACCCGCCATTCCAAATTATTCCACCCTTAGCGCCTCCAAACGGAAGTTCAGCCAGTGCTGTTTTCCACGTCATTGTTCTTGCAAGTCTAAATACTTCCTGCGCTGTAACATCCGGAGTCATGCGAAAACCCCCCTTGCCTCTGCCAAATGCTGTATTATCAATAACTAAAAAACCGCGCATTCCAACACGCGGATTATAAACTTCCAGAACTTTTTCAGGTCCAAACTCGTCGTGCACAATTACGTGTGACTCGCCCTCTTTGTTTTTTATTTTCTTGCTCACGTCCTCTTTTAATAAATACCGGACCAAATAATTAAGCTACAATTTTATAATACCACCATCGTAGATTTATGTCACCTGTGGAAAACATGCAAGACATACAAGACATATTTAAAAAATACATCTGTAAAATTTAAATAAAAGAAGTTATAATTGAATTAAGCACAAATAGAAAAAGGAGAACAGCCGTGCGTCTAATGCTCAAAAAATTACTCCTTATAACAGTCGGGGCACTGTTTGCAATAGTTCTTAAACAGCTTGTCGTAATATTTTTAGATACTCTTCCTGTAAACGAGGAGGAGGTAAAAATGTTTGCCAAAAAAATACGCAACATGAGTACTGAGGAAATCATAAAAGAAGCAATAAAGAACCTTAAGTGAACTAAAAATCCCCCGCAAACACGGGGGTTTTATTTTATATAAGCAAGATGTTATTCTACTTCTTCCTGTTTACTCTTTTTTATAAACGCGAGATACAAAAACACAGTGCTTCCCGTTATAAGCAAAATTGAAATATCGGCGGCAAGACAGTACACACACACCGCTTTTAATACCCCGAACTGAAGAAAAAGGAGAACAAGGGAAATTAAAGCGCCCGGTATTGTCATCAAGGCAAACAGTTTAAATATCTTCTCCTTTTTCATATCAAGATATGCTACAAGCATTATGAGAAGCGACAGGAAATACCCCAACCCCAAAAGAGAAGTGGGTATTGGGCCTATTTTTGAATACTGACTTGTTGTTACCTCCTCACAACCTTTCAGTACTGTACAGGTAGGCACCTCTCCAAGATAGAAAGTTGCCGTTAAGTACGCGGATACTGAAAAGCCAACAAAACTGAAAAACAGCAGGGTGAATATCCACTTATTGCTTATCTTAGTTTGCGAGCGCTCCATCAAGGAGGGCTTTAAGTTCGTCATAATCTCTTGGGTTTTGTATCTTGTCTCCGTTCAAAAAGAATGTAGGGGTACCGCTTACTCCAGAACTAAAACCGCTGTCGTAATCATTATTTACGCGCTGCTCAGATGCATCAGAAAGCATATCGTTTCTAAATTGTTCTGTGTTAAGCCCTAAATCTTCCGCGTATCCAACAAAAGTGTCTTCTGGGTTACCGATATTAGACCAGCTTGGCTGTTCCGCGTACAACATGTCGTGCATCTCCCAAAACATCCCCTGACTTTCGGCTGCAACAGCTGCCTGAGAGGCAAGTTGCGCGTTGCGGTGTATCTGCCTTAAAGGAAAGTGCCTAAATACAAACGCGATAGAATCGCCGTATTCCTCCTTCATCTCTTTAAGCATTGGCGTATAGCTCCTGCACGCGGGGCACTGAAAATCTTCGTATGCCACAAGCACAACACCGGATTCGGCGTTGCCCGCGACATGGTCTTCGGCTGTAACTTCGTTTGAGAGCTTAACATTCTCCAAATCCGGAGCCTGGTTTGAAGCAAGTTTTACCACACCCCAAAGAGATGCGACAATAATCAGCGACGTAGAGCCCCAAATAACCATCTTTTTTGCCTTTTGTTTTTTCGCGGCCTGTAATTTTTGTTCCGCTTTTTGTTTTTTACTTAACTCGTACTTTTCTTTTTTTGTGTGTTTTTTATTTTCTTCCATAAAAAATAATTCTTAATAATTATAATTGCATAATAAATATTACCATAAAATGAACACACATCCAATAGAGCTTATGCTCATTCTTCCTGTATTTAACCAAAAAAAAGCACATTGTCCGCCCACCAATGTGATTTAGACAAAATAAAAACAGTGTCCGCCCACCTGGATTCGAACCAGGGACCACTGGCTTAAAAGGCCATTGCTCTACCAACTGAGCTATGGGCGGACACTGTTTTTATTTTTAAAAGGTGTAAATAGATTTATCTCTACCAAACTTACATACCCAAGAGTTTTAAGATTTTAGTGCAGTTCTAGGCGCAGGCGAGGAACGCAGCGGAGTTTACATATTAGTAAATGAAGCGAGTACCGCAGCCTGCAACAACGAAATGTGCTAAAATCTTAAAACTCTAAACCTTTCTTGAAACTGCTATGGCTACAAGCGGAGCCGCAGCCCATACGAAGGCGGCCGTTGAAGAAAGGAAAAATTCAGCCATAAAGGGAGAAACCTCCCTACCAAACAATAAATTTATATCATTAAAAAGAAGACTTGTCAAAAACCCCGCTAACGCAACGCTTAAAAATACGACCTGCCAAAAAGGGCCTTTCCTTCGTTTCATTTTTGGAAATGACAACTTCAAATACGTACCTGAAAATACGTAATAGAGAAAAAAGGTAAACACAAACAGTAGTACAAGGTTAACCACGCCGTGAGTCAAGCCGGGAAACCTGCTTACAAACCACTCTCTATACGGAAAGAACTCAAGAAGCACAATACTTCCATAAACACTCAAGGCAAAAGATGTGAGGTTTTTTCTGCCCGCATTCATGCCATAGAGCACACCGGCAACAAAAATAAAGAATACAACCACAATATCCCATGTGAACGATAAGAAGGCCTGTGCTTTAAATATGTCTGTAATGTCCATTTTTATAATCCCTCTTCACGAAGTTTTTTAAATAATGACTCTGTCTTTTTTGTAACCTTTTTAGGTATATCTACATTTACTTCAACAAAATGGTCTCCCCTTCCCCTGCTTCTCAATTTGGGCATACCCTTTGAACGCATGCGTATAAGTTCGCCACTTTGAGTGCCCATGGGAACTTTTAAATCCACCTTTCCATCTATTGTATCCACTTTTATTGTATCACCCAGTACTGCCTGAGAAACATTAACATTTACAGAACTGTACAAATCAGACTCTCTGCGTTTAAAAACGCTGTGCGGTTTTACTCTAATATGCGCGTAAAGAGCCCCGGAGGAGCCATTCGTACCCGCCTCACCGGCGCCTTCTATCTTAACAGCGCTGCCATCACTTATTCCGGCCGGTATGTCTACTGTAACATTAACCGAATCCTGAATCCTTCCCTCTCCATAACATTTAGTACATTTTTTATCAGGAATACTCCCTCCACCGTTGCACTCAGGACATGTCTGAACATTCTCAAAAACACCAAGAAAGGTTCTTTGTTGCTGTTTGATCTTCCCGACACCGCGGCAAGTTGGGCATGTTATCATTTTAGAACCCGGCTCGTGCTTTTTCCCGCCACACCTTTCACATACCACATGGGTCTGATACGAGACATCTTTTTGTGTCCCTAAGTACGCTTCCTCCAGTGTAATTTCCAAACTTACTTCAATATCTCTGCCGCGAGTTTCACGCCTGCCCCGCCTATCGCCAGGCGAAGCCCCTCCGCCAAAAAATTGTTCAAAAATATCCCCCAAATCAAACTCCACACCTTGTCCGCGGAAAGGATTTCCTTGCCCGCCAAACGGGTTTCCCTGGGCACCTCCGCCAAAACTTTGTCCAAACTGGTCATATTGCTGTCGCTTTGAATCATCGCTCAAAACCTGATAAGCCTCGTTTATCTCTTTAAACTTGTCCTCATCTCCCCCACCTTTATCAGGATGGTGTTGATGTGCCAATTTGCGATATGCTTTTTTTATTTCCTCTTTTGAGGCTCCTTTAGAAACCCCTAGGATATCGTAGTAATTCTTCATAGTTTTTGTGCCCGCCTACCGGCAGGCAGGCACTAACGCTCACAAAAAGTATAAAGTATACAGTATTCAGTATACAGGGGTGCTTTGTAATTAGCTTTGCTGAATACTCTATACTCTATACTATATACTGCATACTTGAACGAGCGTGAAACACGAGTTCTAAGCTCGCGAAGCGAGCTTATTCCAAAACAGGCACCTGCTTCACTGTTGTTACCTCCTTTAAGACTATAATATTATACAACAAAAGAACCTTAATAACAAGTAGAAAGAGTCCTGTAGAAACCCACACAAAAGGTAGAAAAACAAAACGTAATGTAAGAAATATACCGAATACAAACAGTGCGGGCAACACACTCTTATACGGAGTAAGGATATTATCTATAGTTTCATTTATCCAGGCGAGACTAAATTCCTCAACTGTGATACTTCCCGCTTCTTCCCCAAAAAAATCCGGTAACGCGCCTGAATCAAACTGCCCCGACATCTCACCGGGTAAAAAGCGGGCCATAAAACCATTTATTAAAACCTCCTGAAACTCTTCCACTGTCATGCCTGTCTCATAGCCGGGCGCGACAAACCTTAACGAATATTCCACAGGCGCAAAAACGACACTGTACACGCTTTCAGGTATCTGTGGTTCCTCTACATAGTACTGCAATACAAAACTGTTGTAGACAAAAGAAATCATAATAGCTAAGGCGGTAAAAAATAAGGGGAGAAATTTTCGGGAAAGATAATACGGCCTAAAGTCGGCTATAAAATTTTTAAATCTCTGAGCTCTAAAATGGGCTAAAAACAGTACAGAGGTAAACAGCAAAACACCTACGAAATTAAAATCGTAAAAACCATACAATACAAAAAGAAGTGTACCCGTAAATACATAGAGAAAATAGGTTAGATGCTTACGCGCGAACAAAACCAGCAAACTATACACAACAGCTAAAATAAGTCCCAATATAATTACAGAGGACACAAAAAGAGATGATGTTACTCTAAGTGCCAAAGAATAAGTAAGCAAACTCCAAAAAGCCAGATTAAGACTTACAAAAATTATTCCAAGCCATACCTGTTTTTTGGGAATGTCGGGCATTTTGAAATTTTTAACAAAGCTTTCTTTCATATATTTATAATACCACAATAAAAAACCCCGCTTATATCTATGCAACGGGGTTTGAAATTAAAACTCCTGTTATGTTGAGGAGTTTTTTCTTAAGGCGGTTGAACACGCGTTCGTTATATACATCAGAAAAAATAGTGAGTTTACAGGACTCGCCTGTTCTGTTGTTAAAATGCTTAACCATAAGTTCGCAAAATATATCAACGCGGGAATCTAACTCTTCATCTGTTCCCGAAAATTGAATGTACCAGACAACATGCCAGTTGGTTGATTTAATCGTAGCCCACCGGACCATAAGGTCCAGTTCTTCGGCGTTATATTGAAACACATCTATGGGTCTTATACCTATACTGTGTACAGTTCTTTCAAGTTCAAATATGGGGGTAAAAAAACGCTCCTTCATTACATAGTGATAAAAATCACCATGAACCACATTGATGTGTATCAAGTTATCCTCCCTTCTGTTGTTGTAAAATTGAAAGTGCTACTTAGGTTATATAACGAATTAAACCAATTGTCAAAAAACTTATTCAAGCATTATCTGAACATCCGCGCCATCCTTTAACTCCGCGAGTATTTTTTCCACTTCTCCCTGTGTTTTTTGATCTCTAAGCAGTTCTTCTATCTGAGGCTTTAATTCTTCCAGTTCCGGTGCTTCAGGGTTCTGGGCTTTGTATTCGGTGTAAAAATTGTTTACCTCTTCTTCTGAAACAACAACAAGCTCGCTGCTAATTACCTCGTCAAAATACTTCTGTACCGTAAGTTGTGTTTTTATATTTTCTCTTAGAATATCTCGTGTAAGGCCGTTATCTTTTAACGCTTCTTCAAAAGCCTGTTCGCTCTCAAAATTACCGGCGGTAGCTTCAAACTGGGCGTCAACCTCTTCGCTTGTAACGCTTATATTTCTGGCCTCTGTGTCCTGTAATATTAACTCCTCATTTATCATAAAATCAAGAGCCTGTTTTTCTATCTCGCTATATGTGGCAGGGTCGCTTAAATCCGCGCCTTGCGCCTCATAAGATGTTTTATTCTGCAAAATACGGGCATCCAACTCTACTCTGGTTATCTTTTCTCCATTAACGGTGGCTACAACTTTACTGTTATCGGTTGTTCCGCCTAAAAATGGAAGAGTTCCTGTCATATAAAGCGTACCGCCCACAAGCACAAGCGCTATAACCACAGAGGTAACAACAAGAAGCATTTTGTTGTTACCTCCCGATGTAGCTAAGTTTTTCTGTGTTGTTTTAGCATTATCTTCTGATACTGTTTCGTTAACTACTTCAGTCTCTTTTTCTTTGTTGTCTTTTTTGTTTTTTTCTTCTGACATAGTTTTGTTAACTTCGTTCACAAAACAGGTGCTAGGAATTAGGATTTAGGTATTAGTCTAATACCTAAAAGCTAAAACCTGATACCTATAAAGCGAGCGAAGCGAGCTTAATTTTTAACACTTCATCCAACAATAACATTATTTAAGAACTACTCCAAATATGCCTTGCGGACAGATTAAATAAATGTTACTATTTTTTCAGATTCGCTCTTTAAAAAGGAGGTCAGTATGACCTGCATTGCAGCCATATTAGACAAAGATGCCATATGGATGGGGTGTGACAGCATGATATCAAGCGGAGATCGCTCCAGTATGATAGACAGCAAGATTATAAAAAAAGGAAATATAATTATGGGTTTCGCTGGAGGGTTAAGAGATATAAACCTTTTGAAATTTGGATTTGATGCGCCGAACCAGGACAAAAAAATGTCTGATTACGAATATGTAGCTACTGTGTTTTCAAGCTCAATTCGTGAAAGATTGAAAAAATTCGGAGCGTTAAATGTTCAAGACCGGGAAGAGACAGGCAATGCACATATACTTATGGGTTACAAAAAAAGATTATATCAAATGTATTTTGATTTCGGCGCGGAAAGAATAGAGGGAGTTAACTTTTACGCAAGTGGAAGTGGAGCATCACTAGCGCTTGGTTCGCTATATTCAACGGAAAACTCTGCTCTTACGCCTGAAGAAAGAATACGCCTTGCATTATCCGCGGCTGAAAAATTTACAAGGTCTGTAGGCGGGCCGTTTATAATAGAACAGCTTAAATTTTCCTAATAACAGTGTAGTTCTAAAATATTAAAAAAAAATGATAGCGCGAACGAAAGGAGGCTTAAATGAATTTACACATAAACAGCAATGCAACACTTAAAGCTACAAAAACGGCGCAGGAAAAGATACTTGAAAGCGCAAAAGCGGAAAAGGAAAATAAAGACCTTGAAAAACTGCCCTTAGTGCGCGTATCTGTAAAACCGGGTGGATGTTCGGGGTTTCTATATGAGATGTTCTTTGAGAAAGAAGCAGAGGCGGAAGACGAAATAATACAGCTGGGGGATGTAAGTGTTGTTATAGACCCTCAAAGCGCTGAAAAGATAAAGGGTACGACTCTTAACTATGTGGAAACATTAGAGATGAGCGGGTTCAAGTTTAACAACCCAAACGCCAGTCGCACATGCGGGTGCGGAAGCTCATTCGGGTAGTTCGACAGGTTTCGATGGTGAGTCCACCGAACCGCTCACTATTTTTAGATAGTTCAGTAAGATAACTACTTAGTACAAAAACAAAACGGCTCATTTTGAGCCGTTTTTTAAATAGTTCACAAATAGTACTTCCGGACGAGTACGCCACCTTTGAGTGCCGCACCTATTTATGCATACAGATACTATTGTTTTTTTAGTGCTTAACTTCCTGCTTATCACAAAATAGTGCGTGCACTTAAGTGGTGTACTTTCCTGCATATTTGCCTCCTATGCATGTGCTGATTACAAAATATATCAAATATTACCTTGTGTCAAAATAAAATCGACTCATATACATGAGTCGATTTAAAAGAATGCATCACGAGCATGAGTCGATTTTCGCTAATTGACTCATATATATGAGTCAATTATTTACTCGCTTTGAAAGCCGATATTTCCACCTTTTGGCGCCTCCGCTATTTCTACTTTGCCATGCTGCTTTTCGTATTTTTCAATATTCTCTTTTAAAGCGTTCGCAAGTCGCTTCATGTGCCCTGGGCTTAGAATTATGCGGTCAAGCAACTGCCCCGCGGGCGGATGCGCCAAAAAGAAGTCTAAAATAAACTCCTCTTTTGTATGCGGCACCTGTGCCATATTGGCGTAGCGCCCCTTCAACTGCTCATCATTCGCCTTAATCTGCATTTTTTGTTGTTTGGTTGATTTTCTATAGTTTTTTATTTAATTTTTATTTGATAAAACTGCTCCTTTTTCCTTGATTAAATATTTTTATATGTATTATCATTTCTTCGCTCAATAGCCAAAATTGATATGTTATCGTTTGTTTTTATAAAGATGATTCTAAATTGACCCTTTCGTACACGAAAAAGACTATTATGGCCTTTTAACTTTTTAACATCTAAATCGCGCCAATCTAAAGAAATAATTTTCTCAATTAATTTTTCAAGAATAATCCTTTCTTCTTTGTTAAATTTAGAGAGAAGTTTTCTAAGAGGAGGCATTTAATTTGCGAAGTTCCTTTAATATCTTTCTGGCATCTACACCGTTTTTGTTGATCTGAGTAAAGTCTGTAACAACCTCCCACTGCCCCTCCTCATCCGGAGGTGTAATGCGAAAAACAGGACGAGAGCGTCTAACAACTGTAAAAGACTCCCCTCTATGCACTTTTTTTATGTACTTATCCATATGCAAACGCAGCTCCTTAAGCCCTATAATATCCTCTTTTTTTTGTTTTTTATTTTTTGTAGCCATAGCTTTTTCTAATCTCAAAATTATCCTCTATGTTTAAAGTTTAACCTTAGATAAACTTTAAGTCAAGCTTTACGCATCCAATTCTTTAAAAATTATATCAAATAAGTACTGAAAACAAAACAGCCCATGCTTTGGGCTGTTTAAGGAACTTTACATGCTGGCGTTATGCCGGCTGTTTTTGAGTTTCTAACTCCAATTCTTTCAATGCGTTATAAACCTGTAATGGCTCTAAGAAAGGAACAAGCCATGCGGTTCTTGGGTCTGGTCTATATGGCATGCCTGTTAACTTTTTAATGAATTCCTTTACCGCCGGGTTCAACTCTGGCCAAACTGATACAAATCTACGGCTAAAGCTCAGTGCTACACGATCATCAGGATAACCTGATAAACTCTTAAACCCACCTCTGCTACTGGCATCGCAAATAACAACGTCATGCTCCTTTAGCAGGTCCTGAATTTTCTCACCATGCTTACCATTTGCCTCCTTGTCATAAAATGATATAAAAGGACAATCTATCATCGCAACTTTCATCTTTTCTCCTTTCGAATCGTATGCTGATACTCAGCGTCATGTATCATATCTCCTGAGTCCTGCACTAAAACTTGCTTGAAAAAATCCGGTGAAAGCCCTAAAAACCATTTATGTTGAGTAGGCTTTGCACCGCTCATTACTCCGTAAGGCGGCCCGCCAAGCTCTACTGATTCAATTCTCCTCTTCATCTTTTCTCCTATCTCGCTTGCGATGACGATATAATACTATAAGCAATTCAATTTGTCAACTTATCTCAAAGTGGCATCGGTAGGTGCCACTTTTTTTATTTAATTCATTTTTCAATCATTAAGACAAAAATTAAAGCGCCTCATCCGACGCCTTAATCTGCAAATGCTGTTGATTTTGATTTGGTTGATTTTCCATAATGTTTTGATAACTGCGTTCACAAATAATTTTTAATTTTAAATTTGAAATTTATCAATAGGAATTAGTCATTTGTAAAGCTTTAGCGAGCTTAATTTTAAATAATAAAGGGTCTTGACTTGCGCCAAGACCCTTATTGTGCAAAATAGCTTAATGTTTTTTCTCGCATATCATCTGCGAGTTGTTTTATTTTATCTGCGCTCATTTCCAGTGAGCTCAGGTCATGAGGGGCCCAAATTACTCCGGCGTTAATTTTTGGAATATTCTTTAATTTGTAAAACGCCTCGCGATAAAGCCGGTGCCGATTTTTAGCGTAATACCACATATCTCCAAAGATCCAGCGGCCGAAAATTTTCTCGCGAAGGTGCGGCTTAGCATGAAAAGCGGCATCAAAAGTCCTGTTGGGTATAACCAATATGTCGGTTGGATCAAATTTTTCTATTATTAATTCAATGGGAAAAGGGTTGCCGAAAGATCCGTCAAAATAATCTTTTCCATTAATTTCCACCGGCCTACCCCAGAGCTTGCCGGGCAATGCGGCTGAAGCTATTACAGTAGAAATTATATCGGGTGAGGCAGTTTTTGCGTCAATTATGGCAGGTTTTTTTGTTTGTAGCTCTGTCGCAACTACGCAAAGCTCAGAACGGTGACGTTGTATCACGTTTGTATCCAGTGCTTTAGGGCCTTCGCGAAAAACGCTTTCTAAATACTTTAAGTCCGTTATTGGTCGCCTGCTTGCCTTAACAAATCTGCCAGCCAGCTCTTCATGATAAATTGAAGTTCCAAGCACCATCTGCTCTTTTCCTGCCAAAAAATACGCGCAATCACACGCGCCAGCAGAGATCCCTACCGTCGTATCAAATACATTGCCAAGTCCGAGCTCATGAAGCGCTATGCATGCAGCACTGCCGCCAACTCCAACCATTCCCCCGCCAAGAATAACGAGCAGAGGGCGAATTTCTTTGTGCGCAGAGTCTTCCGCCTCCAGTAATTCTTTTTTAAGGTACAATCTTTCAACAACTTTGCTGTCATTAAAAGGCAATTCAAACACCTCCTTTCGTCTCTTTATCTTCGGTTTGAATAGCCACATAATACTATAAATTTAGTGAAAAGTAAAGGGTAGGATTTTGTTTTACAAAATCCGTACGTTTCAGGTTTTAAGAGGTAAGCGAAGCGAGCTTAATTTTATTAATTATACTAAAGAAGAGTTGAAAATAAAAAAATAGGCACTGTCTAATTTTTGGATTGATTTTGCATATATTTTTAGTTTAATTATTTTTCTCTGCTTCAAATGCCAGAGGTAAAAGTTCTGAAAGTTTAGCAATGGTTGCGGAACTTTTTGCTTTATTAACCATATAAATATCTACATCACCCTGCTCTGTTTCACCTATTGCTTCCCAAAGCATTTCCCTGCAAGGCCCGCAGGGCGAAGTAATACTATCACCTTGTTTTTTATCAGAGGTAGAATAGACCACTACTCTGTCTATACTTTTTATATCATCAAAGAATGCTTTATCCAGCGCCATTCTTTCGGCACACGTACCGTTACTCCACGACCATCTTTTCACATTTGCACCCAGGAATCTATCATCGCCCGAAATAATAACCGCCCCTACTTTTGTATTTTTATCCCGAGGATAAGCATGCTTCTCTGCGGTTTCTTGAGCAAGATCAGCATCTTTTTTTATTTCCTTGGGGAGGTCTTTATATTTTATTTCTTGCATATGTTTTACAAATTAATTTTAAGCGGAGCCCTGCCTGCCGGCTCGCCTCGCTCCCTCGGCGGAGCGGGCAGGCAGACAAACTTTCTTTTAAACCTATAGCCACCAGCAGTTGCTGCTGGTGGCTTAAACCACCAAACTTATAAAAAAGTTTCCCGCAAAACGGGAAACTTTTTTAGTTTATTCCTTTTTATCCTCAGGATCCGAAGGGTCTTCTTCTTCATCCTTGTTTTCCTCTGTAAATTCGCCCTCTTTCGCCTCAGAACTGTTTTCTGTTTTCTGTTCACTGTTTTCTGATCCTACCTCGTGGTCCGCCTGGTCTTCCTGCTTCTGTGCCTCTTGCTGTGTGGCTTTATATATCTCTTCGCCCAGCTTTTGTGAAGCAGTGCTCAGTTCCTGCACTGCCTTTTTAATATCCTCAGATGTAGCATCTTCCTTTGCGCGTACCCCATTAAGCGCTTTTACTTTTTCTTCTATATCTGTCTTTATGCTTTCGTCTACCTTGTCTCCGTGCTCCTTCAAAGATTTTTCTGTGGCATAAGCTAAAGTTTCTGCTTCATTTTTTGCATCAACAAGCTCTTTTTTCTTTTTATCTTCCTCCTCGTGAGTTTCGGCATCTTTTTTCATCTTTTCAACTTCTTCATCGCTTAAACCGCTTGAAGCTTCAATCCGGACTGACTGCTCTTTTCCTGTTGCTTTGTCTTTTGCATTCACATTTAAAATACCATTTGCGTCTATGTCAAATGTAACTTCAACCTGAGGCATGCCACGAGGCGCGGGAGGAATACCGTCCAGCATGAACTGCCCGAGCAATTTATTGTCTTGAGCCATTTGACGCTCACCCTGAAACACCTTTATCTCTACCTGTGGCTGACTGTCTGCCGCGGTAGAAAACACCTGCGACTTCTTTGTCGGGATGGTTGTGTTTTTTTCAATAAGAGGGGTTAGTACGCCTCCCAATGTTTCAATTCCCAAAGTTAAAGGGGTTACATCAAGCAATAGCATGGCATTTACATCCCCGCCCATAATTCCTCCCTGAATAGCGGCGCCAAGCGCTACTACTTCATCGGGGTTAATATCTTTATGAGGCTCTTTGCCAAACAAATTCTTTACACTTTCTGTAATGGCGGGCATTCTGGTTTGACCCCCCACCATAATTACCTCGTTTATATCGGAAAGCTCAAACCCGGCATCCTTTACAGTCTGGCGTGTTCTATCTTCAGCGCGCTTTATGTATTCGCTTACAAGTTCTTCCAATTTCGCTCGGCTCAGTTTTAAGTTAAGATGTTTTGGTCCTGAAGCATCGCTTGTTATAAACGGAATGTTTATCTCTGCCTCGGTCGTACTGGAAAGCTCGTGTTTAGCATTTTCAGCGGCATCTTTAAGGCGTTGTTTGGCTAAATTATCGTTTGACAGGTCTACCCCTTCTACTTTTTTAAATTCCTCTACTATCCAGTTCATAATTTCGCGGTCAAAGTCTTCGCCTCCAAGATGTGTGTCTCCACCTGTACTTTTTACTTCTATGGTATCCTCGGATACTTCAAGAACAGAGACGTCAAAAGTTCCGCCCCCAAAATCATAGACTACTATTTTTTCATCTTTTTTCTTGTTAAAACCGTACGCCAAAGCGGCGGCTGTTGGCTCGTTTATAATGCGCTTTACATTAAAGCCCGCAATAGCTCCGGCATCTTTTGTTGCCTTTCTTTGTGAATCATCAAAATATGCGGGAACGGTAATTACTACATCTTCTATCTTTTCTCCCAGACGATCCTCCGCGTCCTGTTTTAATTTCTGCAAAACCATAGCTGATACCTCAGCCGGACGCAGCCATTTATCTCCGAGCTTTATTTCCACCTCCCCCTTGTCCCCATTTTTTGTCTCAAAGGGTACGGACTTTATAACTTCCTGTGCCTCAGCATCAGAAAACTTTCGCCCAATAAGTCGTTTGGCTGAAAAAATAGTATTCACGGGGTTGGTTACCGCCTGGCGCTTTGCCAAAAGACCAACAAGCCTGTCACCATTCTTTGCTAAAGCTACAATTGAAGGTGTCGTGCGATTCCCTTCTTTGTTCTCAATTATCTTCGGCTCGCCGCCTTCTACGACAGCCATTGCCGAGTTTGTTGTTCCTAAATCTATTCCTAAAATTTTTGACATAGTAACTTTTTTTTCGCTACGCTCACAAAACAGGTGCTAGGTATTAGGGGTTAGGTATTAGTCTAATACCTAAAAGCTAAAACCTAATACCTGTGAGCGAAGCGAGCTTAATTATTTTTTTAATACTACTTTTGCGGGTCTTACTACTTTTCCTTCTTCAACCCCGCCCGCGATATGTCCCATCCAATATCCCTTTTGCATAACCTCATCTACCGTATCCCCTTCTCCTTCAACTGCCCAATGGATGGCCGGGTCAAATTCATCGCCAGGTTTAACTTCTATCTCATGAACTTCCATCTCTCTAAGTTTAACAGTCATCTGCTTGTATGCCTGCTCTACTCCTGTATACCACTCACTTGCCTGAATTTCTTTTGACGCGTGGCGCATCATAAGCTCAAAATTATCTGCAACCTCAAGGAGTTTTTCCGCGGCATCTTCTTTTATATACCTCTTTGATTCGTCTATCGTTTTTTGAATCTCTTTTTTATAGTTGGCAAAATTCGCGCGCTCCCGCTGCCAACCATCCAGATACTCTTTCGCTTCCTTTTGAGCCTTTTTCATCTTTTTGTGAATCTTTTTAATATCTTCAGCCACATCGTCGGCTACATTCTCAACTATATAATCAAAACCTTCCTGCTCGGAATCTGTTGATTCGTCTTTTTTGTTTTTTTCTTCTGCCATAGTTTTTGTTTTGGCTTCGCCTCACAATAACCGCTGATGTATGCAGATTTTTGCGGATTCTATGCTGATGCTGTCCGCATTAATCTGCTGCAATCCGTATTAATCCGCGGTTTAAGCGAGCCTGTCTGCGTGCGGAACGCACAGGCAGGCGAAGCGAGCTTAATTTTTATTCCTCAAACAAACTCCTTATCTCGCTAAGAAGCTGTAGGTTTTCGTTGTAATGCATTCTCATCGGTCCTATTATGCCAAACACTCCTCTTTCTGAACCATTAAAATCGGATGTAAAAGCCATCAAGCTAAAAGGAAGGGCTTTCTCCGAATCACCTGCCCGCGCGTTGCGCGCAGGCGGGCTAAAATCTCCTATATAAACCCTAACATCATCCTGTATAGCTTTGTACAACTGATCAAGCCTTTTTTCAAGAGAATCGGCATATTCAACTATATCACGTATATTTTCCGTAGTTATAAACTCGGGTTCATCCAAAAGATACCTTAGGCCTTCTTTGTAAAAATGGTTAATACTCAAAAGTCCTGCAAATGCCATTGCGTTTGTCATCTCGGCTAAATGGCGGGACAACATGTGTGCCGCGGCATCGGGAGATTCGCGCATAGCCTCACGCAAATCCTTTTTAAACTTTGAACTTACATTTGAACTCTTCTTCTCTTTTTGGCGCTCAGATTTTCCTTCGCCAGTGCTTTGGCGGGCAGGCATCCCCGCCTTCGCCGAGGCTTCGGTGGGCAGGTCTCTGGAACCAAGCGATACTTTATCCACAAAAAACTGGTACGCTTTCCGTGTTGGTATTCTACCTGCGGATGTGTGTGGTTGATGTAAAAACCCAGACTCGTCCAAAACTGCCATTATATTGCGCAGTGTGGCAGAGCTAAAATTATACTTGTACTTTTCAAGTAGCTGATGCGAACTTACAGGCTCCGCTGTTTTTATGTATTCCTCCACAATGTCCAGAAGAATTTGTTCGTTACGATTAGATTTATGTTCTTGCTTCATATAGAAATTTTGCTTACAAACTTTTCACAACAAAACCTGAGAGAGGACCCAGCACATAAAATCCAATCTTTTATGTGCTGTGGTGTTCGTTCCGATTAGACCTATCCATACAACAACTATTTTATTATATTTAGCACTCTTGTGTCAATACTGCTAATATTTCGGTGAGCTCAATATTCTTACTTGTCCCCACACCAAAATCTTTGGTGTGGGGACAGGCTCAATATATTTTTATCCTAAATCGTTAAAAAACTGTGAATGCTTTAAAAATTTGTGATATGCTACAATTATTAAAATATAAGCAACATGCAAATATACGACACATTGAGCAGGCAAAAAAAAGAGCTGGACTATCCTAAAGATAAAGTCCTTCAAATTTTTGTATGCGGACCTACGGTTTATGACTACTCGCACATAGGCCATGCAAGGACTTACGTGGCTTTTGATATGTTCGTAAAATATCTTAGGTACAAAGGATATAAGGTTAAATACCTGCAAAACATAACAGACATTGACGACAAAATAATAAATCGCGCCGCGGAAAACAAAGAAGAACCCAAAAAACTTGCTAAACGATTTGAAAAAGAGTACCACACAGACATGGAGGCCTTAGGTGTTACAAGTATAGATGAATATCAGCGCGCAACCGACCATGTTCCCGAAATTATCTCCCAGATAGAACGTCTTTTAGAAAAAGGGGTAGCTTACGAAATTGAAGGTGACGGTATATATTACGACATTTTAAAATTCGCAGGTTACGGAAAGCTTTCAAGACGTACCGCTCTTGCAGCTGAAGATGCCACAAGCCGCATTGACGAAAGTATAAAAAAACACAACAAGGGAGATTTTGCCCTTTGGAAGTTCTCTTCCCAAAAAACAGATGAGCCTACATGGCCAAGCCCGTGGGGAAACGGACGTCCCGGTTGGCATATTGAAGATACCGCAATAACCGAAAAACACTTAGGCGAGCAGTATGACATTCACGGAGGCGCCCGAGACCTTATATTCCCTCACCACGAAGCAGAGATTGCTCAAATGGAAGCAATAAGCGGCAAAGAACCTCTTGTTAACTACTGGATGCACCCGGGGTTTCTTACAATAAACGGAGAAAAAATGTCAAAATCTCTAAATAACTTTACAACAATAAAAGATACTCTAAAAAAATATTCGCCCCAAACTCTTCGTCTTTTTTTTACAACTAAACATTATCGCTCCCCTATTGATTACACCCCTGAAGGATTAGATGAGGCAAAATCCAACGAAGAACGCCTTGAGGAATTTTGGCTGAACCTAAAAAATATTGAAATCAATAAAGACGAGACATCTGATACAGAAGAGATTGTTATAATAATGAGTAATTTCTGGGATTATCTGGATGATGACTTTAACACACCCAAGGCTTTTGGAGAGCTGTTTCGGCTTGTTAGCTTTGTTTACAAACAAGAAACTTTAAGCGCGGAGGGTAAAGAAATAGTTTTGGAATTTCTCAAAACTATAAACAACATCTTTAATATGGTGGATGAGCAAAAGATGGAAAATGCCATAAAGATACCGCCCGATATTATAGACCTCGCGGACAAAAGAGAAAAAGCGCGGGAAGACAAAAAATGGGAAAAGGCAGACGAACTAAGAGAAAAAATAGAAGAGGCGGGCTACACCGTAAAAGACACAGAAGACGGACCGCAAATTAAAAAGAAATAACCGCAGATTAATGCGGATCAAGCCGATAAAATACAGATAAAAAGCCTCGCATTCGCGAGGCTTTTGGTTTCGGCATAGAATCTGTTAAAATCAGCATAAATCAGCGGTTTTAACTTACATCATATCTTGCCCAGACAAGATCGTGGTCGGACTCGGGAGTGGTAACTTTGCCATATTTAAAAAATGGCAACTCGCTCGCGACAATGTCGTAATGTCTTGGCATATCTATGCCTATTTTCCCCATCCATGAAGGAACTTTTTGTATCCACTTCGCTTTGCCGTAAAGCCGGCTAAAATAATATGTAGGTTCATGCCCAAGCGGATCTTTTACATTAAAAAACTTAAGAGCGGAACTTATAGCGCGGCGGTGCATCATCTTAGTCCACGCAAACAGATTTGTATCTCCGCATATAACAAGTCTCTTAGATATATCTCTTTTGCCCAACTCCTCTTGTATCGCAGCCATTTGCCGCTGTCTTAATTTATTTCCACCAAACGCTGTAAGGTGAAGACTCACCACAGTAAAGGGCTCACTTCCCCGCATGCGCAAACGGGCAACAGCGGCATATCTTTGCATAGGCCTTTTTTCTGAAGCAACTATTTTTGCCATCCTTGAGTACTCTTTTTTTTCGGGAAGCTTTATAGAAAACTGATCCACACAATCGAGCATATCAGAATCGTATATGATGCCCGGACTTGGAAATTCATTAAAAAAGTAGTTTTTATAATTTGCCCCCAAAGACCGGCTTATCTTGTCTATGTGAGCTACACCATTTTGTATTACATTTTCCTGTATGCAAAAAACACTGAGGCCTTCTTCTTCTTTTAAGTTTTTGTAGTATCTTATAAGTGCATCAAGCCAAACCCCACGCATAAGATTGTGCGCTGCAAAAACAATGCCTTCTTTTATGTTTTTTACCTCGGATTCCATATATTTATTATACTATATAAACCACTTAACTGTTCCCCCCAAAAAGAGGGCTTTGTACCAACAAAGGTATTGGTGTATAATCTTAGTGTGCAATCTAAATATTGCTGTCCACAGCTTAACCACAAGTGAAATAGATTTTTTCTAAAACTTAATGGTATCATTTATATAACATGCCAAACTCTTCCAAAAACGACCGCCTTCCACCACAGGATATTGACGCAGAAATGTCTGTACTCGGATCCATTTTAATGGACAAGGATTCTCTTTTTAAAGTGGCGGATCTTTTGAACTCAAGCGATTTTTACTTAAATACACACGGGGTAATTTACGAAACAATGCTGGAGCTGTCTGAAAAAGGACAGCCACTTGATATACTTAGTGTCAGCAGTAAATTGAAGGAAAAAAAGAAGCTCGATGATATAGGCGGAAAAAGCGCTCTAACCAAGCTTGTGAATTCCGTACCCTCTGCAATGCATGTTGCACACTATGCCGACCTGGTTCACAAAAAATCTCTTCTCAGAAAGATGATACAGGCATCATACGACATAGGACAGCTGGGTTACAGAGAAGACGAAGATGTTGATGTACTTTTAGACGAAGCGGAAAAACAGGTATTTCAAATATCCCAAAGAATAAATTCCCAGAGTTTCTATCCGCTTAAACACAATCTTGAAGAAGCGTTTGAAAGAATTGACAACCTGCACAAAAACTCAGGAATAATGCGCGGCGTACCTACAGGGTTTACAGACCTAGACAACTATCTCGCGGGGCTTCAAAAATCAGACCTGGTGATACTCGCGGCCCGACCGTCTCTTGGTAAATCGGCCTTAGCTATGGATATAGTGCGCCACGTTGCTGTTGAGCAAAAAGTTCCAGTCGGTGTATTCAGTCTTGAGATGAGCCGCGACCAGGTAGTAGACAGACTTATTGCCTCAGAAGCAGGTGTGGACCTCTGGAGGCTTCGCACGGGGAAGCTATCTTCCAAAGGAGAACACAATGACTTTACTAAGATACAAAATGCTCTTGGAAGCCTATCAGAAGCCCCTGTTTACATTGACGACGGACTAGTATCCTCTGTCCTTCAAATGCGCGCTATGGCAAGAAGGTTGCAAGCGGAACGCGGCTTAGGACTGCTTGTGGTAGACTACCTCCAGCTTATCCAACCCAGGAGCATAAGTGATAACATGGTCCAACAAATAACCGAGATATCACGCTCGCTAAAATCCCTTGCGCGAGAATTAAATGTGCCTGTTCTGGCTTTGAGTCAGCTATCACGAGCGGTAGAACAAAGACCTGACAGAACGCCAAAGCTTTCAGATCTTAGAGATTCGGGGTCCATAGAACAGGATGCCGACGTTGTGTTATTTATATCCCGCGATGTACGAAACGAAGAGGATAATATAGCAGAAATACATATAGCAAAGCACAGAAACGGACCAACAGGAAAAGTTGAGTTATTTTTTGACAGAAAAGCTGCGTCATTCAAAAACCTGGACAAAAAGTTGTACGCCAACTATACCCCGCCGCCAATGCCGGATAGCGAAGATGAGATAGATGTCGGGGATATACCGAGTTAAGTTCGCTTCGCTTTATAGGTATCAGGTTTTAGCTTTTAGGTATTAGACTAATACCTAACTCCTAATACCTAGCACCTGTTTTGTGAGGCGAAGCCGAATCCCTAGGCCTAACGGCCGGGATGGCGGCCCAAAGGGCTTAGCCACAAAATCTATGTTACCCAAACCCTTACAAGAACTACAACAAATTTTTGAAAAATTCCCGGGAATAGGTCCGCGCCAAGCGAGCCGTTTTTCTTTTTTTCTTTTAAAGCAGCCACCTGAAGAATTGGAACGGATGGCAGACGCGATAAAATCACTTACGAAAGAGGTTGGTTTATGCAACACATGTTACCTGCCGGCTTCGGGAAGCACCTCATGTGTTGTCTGTTCTGACAATAAACGCGATAACTCAATTATTTATATAGTTGAAAAAGAAAGCGATGCTATAGCCATGGAAGATGCGAAAATGTTTAATGGAACCTATCTTGTTTTAGGGGAAAACATATCTCCAATAGGAAAGAGTGACGCAGCAAAAGAAAGATTACGCACATTTTTAAAAAAAGTAAAAAATGAAAACAACATAAAGGAAGTTGTGCTGGCGCTAAACAATACCCGGGAGGGAAATTTTACAACAATGTACATTGAAGAGATGTTCAAAAAAAACATAGAAGGTGCAGAGGTGAAACTAACACGCCTGGGGCGGGGGCTTTCAACCGGAAGCGAACTTGAATACGCGGATGAAGAAACACTGAGGAATGCGTTTGAGAATAGAAGATAAACCACTGATACATGCTGATTTAGCGGATTTTATGCCGAAAGCAAAACCTCGCTAAAGCGAGGTTTTTTATCTGTATTTTATCAGCTTGATCCGCATTGATCTGCGGTTATTTCTTGGCTGTTGCCTTCTTTTTGGGTGCCACTTTTTTGGTTTCTGGTTTTTTAACTGTTTCCTGCCTGCCTGCCGAAGCCTCGGCGTAGGCAGGTTTACTGTTTTCTGTTTTCTGACTACCTCCTTTATGTATTTCTGTTATTTCTACTTCTGTATACGGCTGGCGGTGACCCTTCTTTTTACTGTAGCGCTTTCTTTTCTTTTTCTTAAAAACTATTACTTTATCCCCTTTTCCATGTTCTACAACACGGCCGGTAACACTGACACCGGATAAGTTTGGAGTACCAACATCTACTCCCCTTCCATCGGCATAAAGCAAAACTTCTTTAAACTCAATATCCTTGCCCTCTTTTTCGGGAAGCTTTTCAAATTTAAGCTTACTGCCTTCGGAAACTTTATACTGTTTCCCCCCTGTCTTTATAATTACAAATTTATCACTCATAATTCTTGTTCACTTCGTTCACAAGTAGGTTTTAAGTATTAAGAGTTAGGTATTAGACTAGTACCTAAAAGCTAAAACCTGATACCTGCTCGCAAAGCGAGCTTATACACTAGTAAACTATAAATCATTTTATAGAATAATGCAAGATTTGCATTTAACTTTACCTATGTTACTATATTTGCGGTACTTTAACAAGTACATATCCGCCTATGCATAAAGCTATGGCGAGATAGATCGGTTCCCAGACGACTGCTTTGAGGTTTGCTGTTTTAAGCTGCCAACAGAGGATGGAGTTGTGGGAAAAGACAAGGTCCACGACACTTTGTGTCGGGACAGAAGGAGGCAAAGATGCCACAGGAAAATGAAAAATGCTGCGAGCATAATTGCTACAAAAACCAGGAAGAAGAGATTACCTCTGAAGAAGCGGTGAAAATACTAAAAGAAGATATACCATTTTTTTTGAAAAAACACTCTAAAGAATTTAATGCTTTTAGCCTGTTTGAGAAAGTTTTAGGAGTTGAAGAAAATCAAGAAAAATTCCACTTAACGGGTGAAACCGCAGGCGAAGGGTTTTTACTGCACTGGAATCTTTTTTTATGGGTCGGAAGCGCCTGGCCATTAAGGCTTTCTGTAGAATATACAGGCGGCAAGTTGGAAATTACGCAAGTCAGGATCTATGATGAAAATCGTCTTGCAGAAATAATATCTTCAGGAGACTTACCCGCAAAAGCAGTAAAAGCTCTTTATGCAGACCTGCTTAACCTTGAGCACATGCGGCAGAGTGGGGAATGGGACCTTACCTGGGCAAAACCTTCAAAAATAAGAGAGTGGAACCACAATATTAGAGAGTTAATTTGTGAAAAAACAGGTTTAAACATAGGTACGCTGGGCAAAATAATGAACAATTATGAAGCCATGCAAAAAATAATTGTAAAAATGAACGCATATAAAGAAGGTCTCAAAAAAGCAATACAGGGACTTGAAGAATCAAAACAATTCACAAAAAGCCCCCAACTTAAAGAATTGAGAGAAGAGCTTGAAATCATCTTAGATCCAAACAAACATGCCTACGAATTCTATAACAATTAGCACATTTAAAAAAACACCGCGTAATGCGGTGTTTTTATTTTAGCGGAATCAGGCCTTCTGTGAACAGTTTTCCAAATATCCGGTTTTAAACCATCTCGCAGGCGGAGCGGGCATCGTTTTTTTAACACGCCAACGCGTTGGCGTGTTAAAAAAGAGTGACGCCGAGAGTGAGGGCATAAATCCTCGCTGGGGATGAGCCCTCTCTTTAAAATACAAAATACGCTTTAGAAGCACAGGAATGAGTCAGATTCGCGAAGCGAGGGTAAAGGAGTAGTTTATCTACTTCAATGCCCGAGCGACAAAGGAGATGGCTCATTCCTGTGCTTCCCGAAGGGCGGGTGTATATTTTCCATATCCTTTGTTTTCATCGCTCATGCACATCTGTGCATTTCACTCTTCAGGCCTAGGCTATGGAAAATATTCACTCCGCTAAATGAATTCTGTATTTTAAAGAGAGGGCCGGACCCGTGTGCAAAAATCGGAGTATTTGGAAAACTGACAAGCATTAAAAATCTACAAAACTAAAAATCAAATCTCTACCACCGCACCCCAAGTGTCATAACCTGGCGATGCGGTAAACAAAACTATTTGAAAATCATGGGATAATCTCTTAAGTACATGCCGCATATTATCTTTTCTTTCCTCGTCAAAATTAACAAATGGGTCGTCCAAAAGCATTACGGGTCGGCGTAAATATTTTAAGCCCTCCACGCCATCTGTGTTTTGTGTATCCGCCCCGGTCTGTCCCGGGATAGAGGGATTATATAAAAGTTGTACAAAAGCAAAACGACTAACTATGTAGAGCTGGTCAATAGCCCCGGTTGAAAGTACACTAACATCCACATAATCATCTTTTTCGGGGCTAAATACCTCCAGGTTAAATTCGTCGTCAAGCCGTACCTCCGTATATTTTTCAGAGGTTATCTGCCCTATATACTCTGACATCATGCGTTCCAGGGCTTCGCGTGTTTTTTTAAGAGAGCGGGACTGAGCCTCCTGCAAAACGTCTTTCACTACCACATATAATTCGGCCCGGCGCTTTAAACGCTCCAAAGATGTTTTGAGAGCAGATATTTTTTCTTCTGTCTCTGTTATGTCCTCCTGTGATATATTTTGTCCCTCAAGGCGCGCTTTTGCTTCCAGGTATTTGTTATTCGTCTTTTTTATTTCCTTATCCAACTCTTCAAGTTGGCGCTCCAGTTCATGTTGCCGTTTCGTAGTTGGGGGCTCTGTTTTTTGCTCTTCTGTTATTTTCGCCTGTTCTATTCCAAGCTGACGCTCAAGTTCTTTCTTTTTTTGAAGAAATTGCTTTATGTCTTTTCCGCGTAATAAAGTTTTTTGCTGTTTATCTATACTTTCAAGCCGGAGTTTCATTTCTTGTATGTGCTTATTATGCTCATGTGCATGTGCCGGACTCTCCAAATTAAATTCTGAAAGCATCCCTTCAAGTTCTTTTTCATATTCCTTTAGATCTTTTTCTCTTTTCTCCTTTTCCCCCTCAAGATCTTTTAAACCTACCGATTCCGAATATTTTCCGGATATAAACATATACGCTGCAAACAATCCCAGTAAAATCCAAGAGACAAAAAATACTTTAAAAACGAAACCCAAAAGACCCAGTAATATAAGCGCAAAACTCACACCAAAAGTTAGGCGCGCGGAAGGGTAATACTTTGTAAGTTTGTGGTCTTTAAGTTCCGATATCCGTGAGTTTAGCTCCTCAAGCCTGTCACGATTAAGCCTTATCTTGCTTGTTGCATCTTCCATTCTTTCCAACTCCTTATCTGTAACAGGCTTAGTTTCTTTAATTTTAGACTGCAGCTCTTGCGCCTCTTTGCTAAGTATGTCAAACGCGTTTACATCTTCAAGAACGCTGTCCAACTCCTTTCCTACTTTTTCTGACTCTTGCAAAGCAATAAAATACTGCTTGTTGGCATCGTATTCACGCTGAGCAAGATCTTTTTCTTTTTCCAGACCATTGAGCTTTTCTTCAAATTCTTTAAATATTACCTGAGCCTGCTCTTTTTCGCTAAGGCGTTTTTTCATATCATCAAGATTGCCGCGTAACTCTTTTATATTCTCCTCAATCATTTTAATTTTTCCGTAATTCTCGCGCTTAACCGGGCGGGACGCGTCAAGCCCTTTTGTGAGGTCCTCAAACCCTTTTTTTAACTTTTTTAATATCTGCGATATGGAAGCACCGCTTGATGTGCCTGCCACCATATCACGCATGCGCTCAACTATTTTTTTCTTATCCTTACTGTCTAAAATAAGACTATCTCTAAAAATCACAGACAAATTACCAAACAGCTCTTTACTGGAATAACCGCCTAATTCTTCTAACTTGGCTGAAACCTCTCTAAAATCATGAGACAAAATATCGCCATCTATATTTTTCAAAAATACGCGCTGTTTTTCAAAATCTTTCTCTAAAATATAGTTTTCACCGCCTGACTCAAAAGAAATATTCAACTGATAAAGATCTTCTGTATGCCAGCTCTGGTGATCTTTTATATACTGGGGAACATTTGAAGATGTGGGGTCAAAAAATAAGGCGGCTACAAGCGCCTCACGCACGGTTGATTTACCCGCTTCGTTGTTTCCTTTCAAAACAGTAATATCCGCGGGAAAATCCACTTTAGTATCCCTAAATTTTTTAAAGTTATTTAATTGTAAGGATTTAATATACATGCCATTATTGCCCGCAAAGGCAAGCAACTTGTTGCGCCGCGCGAGTGGTTGCAATTATGAGCACCCCGCCCTTATTTTGCCTTGTACACCCTAGCGGCGCAAGGGGCGAATAGCCCCTGCCCTATGCGGGCACAGCGCCGCGGGATTTTAACTCACTTAAACTCATAATCCCGCTTTAGTTATTTATACGAAGCAAAATAAGGGCGGGGTAATAACTTACTAAATTCGCTACGCTCATTAAGTCAAGTTATTACATCCGGGTCATAAAATGCCTCCAAACCCAGTTGCAACGCCTCTTCATATAGCTTCCTTTCTTCTTCATCTTTCGCGTTACTTATTTTTTCTTCCATAAGTTCCACAAACTGTCCGCTTATTAATATGGAAGAATGTTCAGGTGAAGCGCCGGTCTCATTTGCGAGCATGCGGCTTTTGTTTTGTACGCGCAAGCGCCAAAACTTACCCCCGAGGTCTTCCTCAATCGCATCAACATTAACTACAATCTTATTCCGATTAGTGCCTGTTATGTTTGCGGTAAAAATAAGATTATCATCCGCGTACTCTTCTATTTTGCGCGCTATCTCAGCCGCATCTTCTATCTCCTCAATGTTTATCTCAATCTCTTTTGCCTCGCGGGCTCCTATTTGTACCGGCTTAACATCTGTAACACCATACTCTACAGTGCCAACTATTACATAACCGGCGCCACTCTGGCTTATGGACAACATCTCAGGAGAACCGGAGTAATACGCTGTAACACCTCCTTTGCTTTCTTCTCTAAGAGAGTGCCAGTCTCCAAGCGCGACATAATCAGCTCCGCTTTCTTCTATCTCTTTTGAACTAATTGGCCAATCGGGACTCTTTGCTTGTCCCACAACTCCACCATGCGCCATAATAATCTTTTCAGCTTGGCGCTGGTTATCTGTTTTTACCATTGGGCTTTCAGCTGACTTGTTGGTCGTATTAGCTTTGGCATATACCTCTGTATTTATATCTTCAAAATAGGTCTTAGTGCCCTCTGAGTCGGTAAACAAAAATACACCCTCTTTCTCAAGACCGGAAAAATGCTTGCCTAAGTCTTTTTTGTCTCCGAGTTTAAAATCGTGATTACCGGGTATAAGGCACACTCTAATACCGGCGGTATTTAGACGCGCAAACTCGCCTTTTACAAAGTCTATATTCTTTTGGGAGGGGTGGTTTGAATCAAACAAATCTCCCGCAACCAAAAACAGGTTAACCTTTTCGCTTATCGCGAGGTTCACAATATCGGAAAAGGTCTGTCTTAACTGTTCACGCTGTTCATTTGCTTTCTCGCCAAGTATTTCAAACTTAGCGCCTAAATGAATATCAGAAGTATGTAGAAATTTCATAATTTGCCCAAGAGGGCGAATTAATTTTAATTAATGAGCACCGATTGGCTGTAAATTATAGAACCGAGCACTCAGTGTACACAGCTGTAAAAAAATTTAAAACAAGTTTCGCGATTACTTGCAGATATTCCAATCATACATACTGAGTGCTCGGTCGAAAGATGCTAAGCTCGTGCCTCGCTAAGAATCTTTTCGAAAAACCCAAAACTTATACCCTACAAAGTTCCAGACAAAAACAACCACAGTTCCCAAAAGCGCTCCTATGCTTGCCCATAGTTTTGGGGTAATTCCAAATTGCGGACCTACAACATTCACGGTCAAGGTTGCTGTACCAACATTCAAAAAGAATCCTATAACACTAACAGACATAAATTGAGTAAATTCTTTTCCGATCTTTTCTTGCTTGCTTTCAAATGTCCACCACTTGTTCCACGCGTAACTGTTCAAAGCCGCAACTATAAAAGATGCTCCTTTAAACACGCTAAACATGGTGCCCGCGCTAATTCCTGTAACAAGTATAAGTAGGTTTAAAACACCGAGATCTAAAAATGTATTTAAAGCTCCCACCATAGCAAATTTTGCAGCCTGGTATAAAATAGCTACTTTTTTAGCTATAAAATACGCAGAGTACATACCCGCAACAGCTAAAATGGGTAAAACAACCGCGAGCATTAAAGCTCCCTGTAACGTTGAAAACGTAGTTACAACACCCGCGGGAAGAGGCATTTCTGCCACATTCACACTACCTACTACAAACAAAAGCCACGCTATGGCCTCTCCTATAACTAAACTTCCTACTATGTCTGCCCTATTGAAGTGTACACTTTTTGATTTAACATCTTCTTGATTTTGAGTTTTTTCTTGCATGGGGATAATCCTTCGGTACAGCTCAGGATAAAATTTATTTAAACAAACCTGAGAAGAATGTAAAACAAGTTTTACATTGAATTTACCGAAATGGGGATAAATTTAACTTATATTTATTATCATAGCACATATTAAAGTGTACAATGAAGTTAATAAACTAAATAGTTGCCCACATGTAAAAAGGGTAACAAATACATACTATATGGGTTACTTTAAAGGAGAAATATCTATGGAAAAAACTAAAAAATTTTCCGCTTCAATACTAATAGCCACCCTGCTTTTGGGAACAATGGGGCTATTAATGATGGTGGAAAGCAGTAAAACATCCACTATTGTGGATGAATCGCCACACATTGTAGCAGGATACGCGTATGTTGCAAAAAGGGATTATAGACTAAATCCCGAACACCCCCCGCTTATTAAAATGGCGGCGGGTCTACCACTCGCGTTTCAAGATGTTAATTTTATAGAGGGGCGGCAGTCCTGGGTCGAGGACATTAACGGACAATGGTCGGGAGGAAGTGAATTTCTGCACTGGCAAGGAAATGACCCGCGCCAAATAATGTTTTGGAGCAGGCTTGGGCCAACTATTATTACCCTTCTTATAGGCGTGCTTATTTTCATATGGGCAAGGCAGTTATACGGAAGCACTGCAGGTCTTTTTGCCCTAACTCTTTTTGTTTTCTCTCCGACATTTTTAGCGCACGGCCCTCTTGTAACTACGGACGCCGGAGCTGCTTTCGCTTTTATTTTTGCTTCATATTTCTTCTTTAAATATTTATATAACCAAAATAGGAAGAATCTCATCTGGGCAGGTGTGGCATTTGGAATTGCCCAGCTAATGAAGTTCTCACTTATTTTAATTGTTCCCTTTTTCACAGTAGCGGTAATAATGTGGGTTGTTTTCAAAGACAGGCAAGGCAAAGTTTGGTCCCTGCAAACCCTTAACAGAGTAATGCTTTATTTTGGAAAACTTATGCTTATAGGCATAATTGGACTTATTGTTGTGTATCCTGTATACGCGTACACAGTATCAAATTACCCCGTAGAGCGGCAGGTTGCAGACACGATATGGACACTTAACAGCCATCCATGGAACACGAATCCTGATTCAGCAGCACAAGGAGTAGGACCCAGCGGAATTCCCGCAGTTGTTGTAACCATGGCTGAAAACCCTGTGTTGCGCCCTTACGCGCAATTCTTCCTCGGACACCTTATGGTGTTCCAGCGTGTTGCGGGAGGAAACACCGTTTACTATCTGGGTGATGTCGCCGAAAGCGCGTGGCTAAGCTACTTTCCTGTTGTCTTCTTCCTTAAAGAGCCTACCGCTCTCTTTATACTGCTAAGCATAGCAACATCTGCTGTATTTATTGCATTCTTTAGACAGATAAACACAACCACAAAAAATCTACCAGGAGTAAAGGAAAAGCTCAAAAAAATTATAGACGTAAAGAGCGAATGGATAAGCAAATACTTTCTTGAAACTTCTTTCCTTTTCTTTATATTCTTTTACTGGTTTGTAAGTATTATAGGAAATCTAAATATTGGTGTGCGCCATGTTCTGCCAACATTTCCCTTCATATACATAGTTTTAGCCGGAATTTTACACAGATGGCTGCACCCCGGAATAAACCTAAAAGGGCTTCCACTGCTTGAGCAAATAAAATCTGTGTTTTCAACCATAATGAAGCAATGGACAAAGGGAGGAGTCATAGCTATTCTTTTACTCTGGTACATACTGAGTTCTCTTTCGGCATTTCCACACATGCTTGCTTACTTCAACGAACTTGTTGGCGGACCTGCAAATGGGCACAAGTACGTTGTAGATTCAAACCTGGACTGGGGGCAGGATATGTACGGGTTGCAGGAATATGTAGAAAAAAACAATATTGAAAAGATAAAAGTTGATTATTTTGGCGGATCCAGCCCTGAGTATTTCCTGGGAAACAAGTATGAAAGATTTAACCCATTTGACCCGGGAGAACGCGAAGGATGGATTGCGGTTTCAGGAACACTAATGATGAATGGGCGAGGAATACCCACTAAGGGATTCCAGGGAAGCACAACACACTACAGATGGATAGAAGAGTATGAACCGGTAGAGATTATAGGACACTCAATATTTATCTATTACATACCTGGGGAATAGCTTTTAGGTTTTAGCTATTAGCTTTTAGTAAACAAAAAAGGCGAGCTAATGCTCGCCTTTTTAAATTAGGAACTAATTGTATTAGAATCAGGGTGTTTTTTTATTCTGTTTCTTCAACCTCTGACTCTGCATTTTTGTATTTATATAGCAAGTATATAAACGGTTCACTCGGCGAGAATAAAAATTTATTTTTATTCTGCGCCTCCCTGCCATTTATAAAAAACCTTGTTTCCTAACCTAAGGTCTATATATTCAAGCTCATTCACTCTTGCTCCTATTTTTTCATCCAAAACCAGTACAAAATTTTCAACTGATTCTATTACAGGATTAGAGCGCGAAAAATATATATCCCAATCCGAGTAATGTACCTTTATGGTGTTCCACTCTTCTATGGTTACATGTGTGGGCCTGTTATACGCAATCTCAAGCGCTTCTACTAATTTATCCAGGTAATCGGACGTCTCTGTATCTAAGACCTGCTGAGGAAGCGTGACATCCGGTGTCCTTGTGTCGCGTATAGCAACAATAATAGACCCTCTGGAAACTCCCGGTGCATCTTCGTATACAAACCCTTCTGTGTCATAAAAATAACAAGGCGCCACGGCAGGGTTGCCGGCGTAATTACACCATATTCCTTTTTGTTTTCGTTCGATTACTTCTATGTTTAGCGCGTTAGGAGGGCTTAGTTTTACATCCACGCTTTTTATTTTTGGAATATCCCTTAAGATGCCTACTTCAAACTTATTTTTAGGAAAAAGAATGGTATTGTTACGATTTAAAAAAACGAGTACTTTCTCTTCCGCTGTTTTCTCATAATATGCCTTTAAATTACTTGCGAGCTCTTCATTTACACCATTTATACTTACTTCTTTAATTTCAAACTCGCCTGAGAATAAAAAATAATAAACAAGAACTGCTACGACTACTAAAAAAATTGAAACCACCACAAAATACTTTGTAAAAATAAATTTACGCACAAAAGAAACCCTCTTGCGCTTCCGCTTCCGAGGGTTTTTATTTTTTATAACAGCATCAAAATTCTTAACTCTTTTGTTTTTCTTTTTAAATGCCATAAATATTCGTGTCTGGGGTTTATGTTTTTAAACGTCGTAAGCCCGTCTCGCCTGAGGCTTGCCGAGGTGGACGGGAATGAGGGAGCTTTGTGCAAATACCCGAAGTGAGTAGGAAAAACGATTTTGTCGTAAGACCTACCTTTTACTATAAGCAAAAGGTAGCTATCGTTTTTCCGTTAAATGAACTAGGCTGTATTTGCCAAAGTGAGTGAATGGCAGCGTGTGAGAAAACATAAACCCCAGACACGAATTATCTTCTACCCAATTTTACTAAAATCAACATATTTCCGGAGCGCTTTTGGTATTTTTACAGTACCATCAGCCTGTTGATGGTTTTCAAGCAGGGCAATAAGTATGCGCCCTACAGCAAATGCTGTGCCATTTAATATGTGTACAAATTCGGTGTTGTTTCCTTCCTTTGTTTTGTATCTAATATTGAGCCTACGTGCCTGAAAATCTGTCGCGTTACTTGTTGAATGCGTCTCGCGATACTTGCCTTCGCTCGGCACCCATGCCTCAATATCAAATTTTTGTGCCATAGGAAATCCTGTATCTCCTGTACATATATCTACAACCTGATACGGTAATTCTAATGCCTTCATAAACCCCTCTTCCAGAGAAAGTAAGAACCTGTGCTCTTCCCTGCTTTTTTCAGGATGCACAAAAGATACCATCTCTACCTTATCAAACTGATGCACTCTTAATATTCCCCTGGTATCTTTTCCATAAGAACCGGCCTCGCGGCGAAAACAAGTTGAAAAGGCCACAAATCTCTTAGGCAGGTCGGCTTCATTCAAGACCTCGTTTGCAAAATAAGGAACAACTGACTGTTCTGATGTTCCCACAAGATACATGTCGTCTTTTTCAAGGTGGTATATATCTTCTTCTCCTCCCTGAGTGGTATATCCGAGCTTGTCCATAAATTCAGGACGAACAAGAACAGGAGGTATTATTGGTGTAAAACCTTCTTCCATCAAGGTGTCCATTGCAAAATTCACAAGCGCGAACTCAAGCCTAACAGCCTGGTTTTTAAGATATCCGAAACGGGTTCCCGATATTTTCGCGGCCCGCTCTGTGTCTATTAAATCGTGTTGCGCCGCTATTTCCATATAATCCTTGGGTTCAAAATCAAACTCCGGCAGTTTACCTTCTTTACGGGCTACAACATTTTCGGTATCATCTTTGCCCACGGGAACATCCCCAAAAGGCATATTTGGAATAGCCAGCAAAAGCTTATCTAAAGAATTTTTTATTTCATTCAGTTTTTCTTCTTTTTCCTTAAGCTCTTTTTTTAATTTCTCAGCATCTTTTAAATGCTTTTCTCTTTTATCTTTATCCGCTAAAAGCTTAGAAAGTTCGTTTCTTTTAGAACGCAGCTCTTCAACTTGCTGCAAAATATTTCTGTATTCTTCATCCAGTTTTAAAACTTCTTTTACATCAATAATAACGCCTTTTACTTTGGCGCCTTTTTCAACTTCTTTTGGATTTTCGCGTATGTAATTTATATCCAGCATAATTGTTTCGGCTCCGCCTCACGAAAAGTATAAAGTATACAGTATTTAGTATACAGGGGTGCTTTATAATTAGCTTTGCTTAATACTATATACTAAATACTGTATACTTGAACGAGCGTGGAGCGCGAGTTCTAAGCTCGCGAAGCGAGCTTTAATAATATGAATCTACATAAAACTGAGCGCCTTCCAAAGCAAAATCATCAGCCTCTGCCTGTTCATCAAACTCCCTCTCCCAACTCATGGGCATTTCGGAATTTTGAGCTTCATCCATGGGCACTATTAAAACGCTTGGAACCCATTTTCCGCTTTCATCGTCCTGATACGACTGAGATGTTATTTTATAACCTTTGTATTCTATTTCTTCTGCCATGATGTTAGTTAAGTTTTAGTATAAAATTACTTATTCCACCATTACCCCCTCAAGCGGATATCCTGCCTCTTTCCAGCCGGCAAGTCCGTCCTCAAAATCCGCCACATTTGTGTACCCCTCCTCTACCAGCTTGCGCGCTGCAGAAGGAGATGCCTGACATGTTGCGGATGAGCAGTGTACTATTATTTCCTTATCTTTGTCCCCTTCTGTAACTTTTTCCATTCTTTCAACAAACCCGCTTTCGTGTACATCTACATTAACTGAGCCCGGAATGCGCATGCCTTCAAAAGAGGATGCTGAAAGCACATTAACCAAAAGAAAATCCTCTTTGGAATCAAGCTTGTTTTTAAGTTCTTGCGCGGAAACTATTTTATAATCAGCCATAAATAAAAAGTGTATTAATTTTATATACTCAGTATAAACCAGATGGAAGGTCGTTCGCAACCCTGAATAAGATATTTAAAAAAATGAAAATTAAATTGTTATAAACCAAAATATTAGTTATGTAAACTTTTCAACAAACTTATTTTCTGATACCCTACTACCAGATAAAGTTACAAAGTAAGAATCTCTATTTACCGATGTGTAAACCTTGTATAATTACAGCTATATTATTTCTTCTGATAGCTACAGGCGTGTTTTTTTACTTGTGGAACGAGGCGCATGCAGCTGAAGTTGGGGAGGTTGTTATAAATGAAATTGCATGGATGGGAACAGAAAACTCTCCGGCAGATGAGTGGATTGAACTATATAATACAACTAATTCCGATATAGACATCACAGGCTGGGGAATTTACGAAGACTCGGGAGATACTTTAATTGAACCTCTTGAGGACATAATAAAAGCTAATTCATACTACTTAATAGAAAGAACAGATGATACAACTGTACCTACTGTGCCTGCCAGCCAAGAACCTACGCCTTGGGGCGGGAATGGCTTAATAAATCTTCCGAGTGGCGAACATTTAACCTTAGAGGATGCAGGAAATAATATCATTGATGAAGTAAACGCGATTGAAGGCTGGCCCGCCGGCAACAATGATACAAAAGCTACCATGGAACGAACGGAAAGCGGAACCTGGCAAACAGGCCCTGTGGGTGGGACGCCAAAAGCCCAAAATTCTTCAACAGAATCGGAATCGCAAGAAGAGCCTGAACCCGAGCCAGAACCTGAACCACAGGAAGAACCTGAGTCAACCTCGGAACTGGAACCCGAACCTGAACCAGAACCTGCATCTGAGCCAGAGCCTGAGGAAACGCAAGAAGAAGAGCAACCAGAAACAGAAGAACCAAGCGAACCTCAATTTACCAAAACAAAAGATGTTATAATATCCGAATTTATCCCAAATCCTGAAGGAAGTGACTCAGAAAACGAATGGATAGAACTTTACAACACGGGAGAGGGCATCATAGATATTTCAGGTTGGTTTTTAGATGATATAGAGGGCGGTTCAAAACCATTTGAATTTCCTAATGGCACAACTGTGCTTCCCAGTGAATACAGAGTATTTTCAATAAAACTCACAAAAATTTCTTTGCATAATACCCAACCCGATGCGGTACGCCTGCTTTACCCTGATAATTCAATAGCAGATGAAGTAGAATATTTTGAAAAAGCTGACGAGGGAACCTCTTACGCGCTTGTAGCCGGAAACTGGACATGGACAGACAACGCGACGCCAGGATACGCAAACCAGGAGCCGAGTCCGGCAACAAGTGACAAGAAACAGGCGACAAAAAAAAGTACTGCAACCGCAACAAAAACTGGAAATATAAACGATGATCCTTCGGCAGGCTCCGCGCCAAAGGGCGGGCAGGCAGGACAAGATTCTTCGGATGAAAACTCCTATACAGACAATAAAACACTAACAGCAGAAGAATTTTCAGCCCAAATAGGCGGGGACAATACAGGAAGAGGTGGTTTTTTACCCGTTATCTTAGGAATCTTTATAGCCCTGATTGGAGGAACAGGATTCTTAATTTTATATAAAAAAATATCGCAGTAATTATAAATTCAGCAGATTAGCGTTCACCACAAATCTTGGCCCGGTTTTTACCGGAAAAGAAAAACCCCCGATATGGGGGTTTTTGTTAAAATGAACTACAATTCTTGCCCTTGTGTTACTGTTTTGTTTTTATGGGCAATATATTTCTTACTTTGGTTGTCATTGGCTCT
>JBBDKX010000008.1 GCA_040879145.1 Candidatus Spechtbacterales bacterium
TACAATCACAAAAATATAAAACTCGTATATGACCCTCTTTGGGGGCTAATTGATATTACACGATACCTGCCCATGATAGACACTCCGGAATTTCAGGCGCTGGGTTTTAAATACCAGCTTGGGGTAACTTCTTTTCTTTTTCCCGCGGCAACACACACCAGAAAACAACACTCTTTAGGAGCGTTCAAACGAACACAAGATTTATCATCACACTGGCTGGAAAAAGGGTTTATAAATAAAGAGGAGGCAGAACTCATAACTGCTTACGCGCTTTGGCACGACATAGGACACGGGCCCTTTTCCCATGTTATTGAAGAAGTTACGGCAGAGCTTTGGGGAAGAAACCATGATGAAAATGGAGCACTTATTGTAAACCGCCTAAAAGACGCGGTTGAAAAAACAGGTACTGATTTTAAAAAATTCAAAGAACTTTTTGACCACACAAACCCCTTGTATTTAGCCGTGCACGATAAAAATCTGGGCGCCGAAAAGCTGGACTATCTGTCACGCGATGCCGTTTTCACAATAGGAGAGAGACCGGGTGTTGAATATCTTGCACGCCATACATATTTTATAGACGGCAAGGTAATGATAGATGAAAAAGCCATAGAAAACGCCAAGGCGCTTCAGGATTTTTACGTCAAAATGTACAAAGTCGTGTACCTGAGAAAAAACTCCGCCATAGCGCAAAGAATGGTACAAAGAATGACTTACGGACTTCTTCAGCATGAACATCTTACAGAAAATGAATTTTGGGCTCTTACAGACTTTGGGCTTATGGGGCTTTTAGAGAATACAACGAGAGACTCGGTGCGCGAACAGATGCAGTACTTTATGCAACGGGACCTGCCAAAAACTGCCGTAGCGCTTAAAGTAGATAAATTCGCGGAAATAGAAAGAAGAAAGGACAAGGCGCAGGTAATATTCGGAGTATCCGAAGATCAGATAGAGTCGCTTTTAAGGCACGAGGTGTTTTCAAAGCCGTCAGAACTTAGAAAATTGGAAAAGGAGATAGAAAAGATAGCCGGGCTACCAAAGAGGTCTGTGCTTGTTGTGCCATCAAGTTCTTCTGAGAGGTTTGTCGCAAAAGATATAGATATTTACGTACACGGAGGAAGCAACGCCAAGCTTAGCGACTACTTCGGGGAACACTTCCATGCAATGGAAGAGGAGGGAAAAAGCTACAGTACTATTCGTATTTGCACATATGCCGAGTACAGAGAAAAACTAAGTACTGAAAAAACAGCTGAGGAGATAAAAGAATACCTGTTGTCTCTGCTAAATTAAA
>JBBDKX010000009.1 GCA_040879145.1 Candidatus Spechtbacterales bacterium
CTTACTCTCGTCAAAACCGTCATCAATGACGATGGAGGTACAAAGACAGTTTCCGATTTTCCTCTCTTTGTAGGAACGACATCGGTAGCAAGTGGCGTCGCAACGACCCTTACTCCGGATACCTATACGGCGAGCGAAACAAGTGATCCTGGTTATACGGCCAGCGTATGGGGTGGAGATTGCGCTGCCGATGGAAGTATCACACTTGCAGATGGCGATGCTAAAACTTGTACTATTACCAATGACGACATCGCTTCTATTCCTACGTTACCAGATGCTGGAATTGGTCCCGATAATAACATCCCTTGGAACACCATTATCTCTGTTGTCATAATTGCGTCTTTGTCCTTGCTCTACGCAACTCGAAGGAAGCAAACAAATTAGTTTCGCGTGCTGAAGGATTGGTGAGGAAAGCCATCCGCCTAAGGCGGATGGCTTTCCGGGTTATAAGTGTATGAAAACTTTTTTGAGAAAACAATTGTTTTTAATCATAGTTGCGGGATTTGTATTCGGCCTGTTTGGTTTTTTGTATTCTGCCGGTAGCTTCAATCAAAAATCGGTTTCGTTGAATTCGATCCAGAGCGATACGGAGCTACTCGCTGTAAATACGACTACTCCGGATCAGCAGGAACAAACGAATAGCCAACCTCCGGTACGTTTGAAGATTCCAAGTATCAATGTCGATGCCGCAATCGAGCATGTAGGCATCACACCCGAGGGAGCAATGGATGTACCTAAGGCGCGTGACAATGTTGCATGGTTTTCTCTAGGGACCAGTCCCGGAGAGAATGGTAGTGCTGTTATTGCAGGTCACCGCGGTTATAAAGTTGGGGGGGCAGCCTTTGATGATTTAAATAAATTACGCAAAGGGGATAAGTTGCATGTCGAAAATACATTAGGAGAATCTGTTTCTTTTGTAGTTCGGGAGAGTCGCGTCTATGATGCAGGGGCCTACGCTCCCGAGGTTTTTACGTCCGATAATGGTATACATCTTAATCTTGTTACCTGTGTCGGCGTTTGGGATGAATCCAGAAAAATTTACACCGAACGATTGGTAATATTTACTGATAGGATAGAGTAATTTCTCGCTAAAGATTACTCTCCAGATTTTCACCGCCAGCCGAACCCGCTCAAAATTAACGTAGTTAATTTTGAGCGAGGCTCGCTCATCTTTGATGAGCGGCCCGCTCCAGACTA
>JBBDKX010000010.1 GCA_040879145.1 Candidatus Spechtbacterales bacterium
TCCACGATACCGCAAGCGAATCAAAGATTCGGGCGGTATCGGGACAAAAATTATGCCTAAAGAATTAGAAAAAAGATTTAACCACACAGAACGCGAGGAAAAAATTTACAAGCTTTGGGAAGAGAGCGGTTATTTTAATCCTGACAACTTAAAGGGCAAGGAGTCTTTTTCTATTTTAATGCCTCCCCCCAATGCCAACGACCCTCTGCACATAGGGCATGCTTTGTTTGTAACAATACAGGACGTGATGACACGTTACACCAGAATGAAGGGTAAAAAAGCGCTCTGGCTGCCTGGTATGGACCACGCGGGATTTGAAACGCAGGTGGTTTATGAAAAGAAACTCAAAAAACAGGGCAAAAGCAGGCTTGATATGACACGCGAGCAATTTTACAAAGAGGTCTGGGACTACACCCAATCCAACCGCGACACCGTGCGCGGACAACTGAAAAAGCTCGGCGCTTCATGCGACTGGAGCCGTGAAACTTTTACTCTTGATGAAAAAATAGTAAACACTGTTTACGCGACATTTAAAAAAATGTACGATGACGGGCTCATTTACAGAGGCAAACGCTTGGTAAACTACTGCACAAAGCACCAAACAGCATTCAGCGAGCTTGAGATAATGCGCGAAGAAAGAACAGACCCTTTGTACTATATGAAGTACGGACCCTTTAGTCTTGCTACAGTACGACCCGAAACAAAATTCGGAGATACAGCTGTCGCGGTAAACCCAAAAGACAAAAGGTATCAAAAATATGTGGGGAAAGAAATTGAAATAGAAACACTTACCGGAAAAAGGAAATTAAAAGTGATTGCGGACGATTATGTAGATCCTGAGTTTGGCACAGGTGTTGTAAAGATAACTCCCGCGCACGACCCAAACGACTACGAAGTGTGGCTACGCCACAAAGAAGAGATACCCGGTCCAATAGAAACCATAGATAAAAACGGCCGAATGACAGCTATCGCCGGACCCTACGAAGGAATGAAGGTTGAAGAGGCGCGCAAACAGATAATTGCAGACCTAAAGGAAAAGGGCCTTATTGATAAGGTGGAGAAAGACTATGTTCACTCTGTGGCGCTATGTTATAAATGCAACACAATAATAGAACCCATGCTTATGGAGCAGTGGTTTGTAAAAATGGAACCGCTTGCAAAACCTGCTATTGATGTTGTGAAAAAAGGCGATGCTTCGGCAGGCTCAGCACAGGGAATTAAAATACTGCCTCCAAGTCAAAAAAAGGTTTATCTGCACTGGCTCAAAAACATAAAAGACTGGAATATATCGCGGCAAAACTGGTGGGGAATAGAGATACCCGCATGGCGCTGTACAGCGTGTAACGCAAATCCTAAATCCGAAACTCAAAACTCGAAACAAATTCAAAATTCTCAGCCAGAGGCTGATCAGCCTTCGGCTGATAATGACCCGTCTCGCCTGAGGCAAGCCGAGGCGGACCAAAATTCAAAACAAGAAAAATGGATAATTACAGAAGGAGAAGAACCTAAAAAATGCCCCGATTGCGGCAACAAAGAGCTGGAGAGAGACCCTGATGTTTTTGATACCTGGTTTTCTTCCGGGCAGTGGCCTTTCGCAACTTTAGATTATCCCGATGGAAATGACTTTAAAGAGTTTTACCCTACAGATATTATGGAGACCGGATATGATATTCTTTTCTTCTGGGTAGCCAGAATGGTTATGCTTGGAATTTATAGAACAGGCAAAGTTCCTTTCCGGACGGTTTATCTGCACGGACTTGTGCGTGACAAAGACAGGCAAAAAATGTCAAAAAGCAAAGGGAATGTTATAGACCCTCTTGGAGTTATTGAGGAGTTTGGAACCGATGCCCTGCGCATGGCGCTCATTACCAATACAACTCCCGGGAGAGATCCTGTTTTAAACATGGAGCAGGTACGAGGATATCGCAATTTTTCTACAAAGCTCTGGAATGTTACCCGATTTCTTTTAATGCATGCTGATGCCTACGCATCAACAGTGAACAGTGAACAGAAAACAGAGAACAGAGATGACCAAATAAATAGAGAGGTTAAAAAACTTATAAAAAGCGTTACAGAAAATATGGAAAAATACCGCTACTCCCAGGCGGCTGAAGAGGTTTACCACTACGCCTGGCACAGGTTTGCGGATGAACTTCTTGAAGAGTCAAAAGAAATATTGTTTAGCGAAGATACCGAGGCAAAATCCAAAAGAATAACCGCGCTTACAAACGCCTGGGCCGATGTTTTAAAACTCCTGCACCCCTTTATGCCTTTTATAACAGAAGAGCTCTACGGGCATCTGCCTGTAGAGAACAAGCGGCTACTACTTGTGGAGACCTGGCCATCATAATAAATCCCCGAATATTCGGGGATTTATTATTAAATTTTTATACTAAATACTGTATACTAAATACTGTATACTAAATACTTTTTAAATGAGTTGTACAGGAACATGTCTCTTATTTGCACCCATGGCAGTTGTCCCCAGTATTATATGGCTACTTTTTTTTGTTTTACAAAAAAAACACCGTGAAAAAACAAAGGACATTGTAAAAGTGTTTCTTTGGGGTATATCTATAGCACTGCCTGTTGTTATTTTAGAAGACTGGAGTATAGGTATTTTCGCTGAATTTGCGGCAAATCTGTTTATTACACCCTTTTTAATGGGGTTTGTCGCGGTAAGTTTTATAGAAGAGTTCGCAAAATATGTGGTTGTGCGCACAAAAGCCATGCCCTACGCGTTTTTTGATGAACCACAAGACGCGATAATATATATGATAACAGCGGCGCTCGGCTTTGCGGGAATTGAAAACTTTGTCTATGTTCTCGTTAACACAAGCACGCCGGATATGGTTATAGGCATGACAATACTTAGAGGTGTCAGCGCTAATTTTCTGCATGTAGTGGCATCCGGATTTCTTGGATACTTTCTGGCGCTCTCCATTGAACATCCCAGGGAGAAAAGAAGGTTTTTATACACGGGTATAATTGGAGCCACCCTGTTGCATGGTGTCTTTAATAATTTTATAATGGAGTTGAGTGATTTAATCTCAGAATCCAGCTGTTCATATGTATTTGGCTTGGTACTGGAAGCAGGCACGAAATGCACTGAGGAGATATTTGGAATAGCCCTCATTGGCACACTTCTTACAATTTCTGGTATAATAATATTAATAGGGCTTTATAAATTAGCGCACGCTCGGTTCCCTCGCAGGGGTTAGGTACTAGGTACTAGGGATTAGGTATTAGACTAAAACCTAACACCTGTCACCTAAAACCTATTTTGTGAGGCGGAGCTGAATCCCTAGGCCGAAGGCCGGGATGGCGGCCCAAGGGGCTTAGCCACAAAACTATGGAAAAAGATTCTTTTTTTGAAAAATTAGGTCGTTCGCTCAAACTTGAAGACGAACAGTACGAAGAGTCTTCATCAAATAATTATCCTACAAAAACTACCATGGAAGAACCAACAACAAACAACTACAAAGAGGAATACGAAACAGAAGAAGAACTTGTCACAGAAGAAGAGCTTGTCAATGAAGCAGAAAATATAGAAGAGTACTATGAAGAGTCTCCCGAAGACGAAGGTGAAATAACAACTAACTTAGCAGTGGCAAAAACTGCGACAAAAGAAAAAATGACAAAAAAACCAAAGGAAAAAACCGAGGTATCCGAAGATGTTGAATATGAGGAAGAGGGACGCCTCACAATAGACGTCTATGAAACAGACATTGAGATTGTAATAAAAAGTACGATAGCAGGTGTAGCACCTGAGGACTTAGATATAAATATAACATCAGATTCCGTTACTGTGCGCGGAAAAAGGCAGAAAGATGAGGAGGTTTCAACTGAAGACTACTTCTACCAGGAGTGTTACTGGGGGGCTTTTTCACGCTCAGTTATTCTTCCTACCGAAATAGACGCGGACAAAGCGGAGGCTACAATCAAAAACGGAGTTTTAACAATACGACTTCCCAAGCTCTCAAAAACACAGCAGAAAAAACTCAAGGTTAAAACTGTTTCTTAATACTTTATATAATTTAAGAGTTTATACATGGAACTCACCCTTAACCTATCTATAAGCCGCAAAACGCGGAAACTTCTTGGACTATTGGCCGCAGTGATAATAATGACTGCGGTATTTTTTGCGACCATCTGGTTTCTAAACCGGGGAGAGCAAGCGATACAAGGTCTTAGCATAGGTTCTGTTTCTGTCAGCAAGCTCCCCTATTCCGAGGCCGAAGCACGATTAAAAAGCGTAACTGAAAACTATGTGTCCTCAGAAATAACTTTAAAAACGCCGGATGGGCTTGAAATAGTATCCACGCCCCAAAATGTGGGGATACGCCTTGAAATAGAAAAAACAGTAGAAAACGCCTACTCTCGCGGTAGAGAAGGATCTGCATATAAAAAGCTTTACGAACAGGCAAAGTCTCTTTTTGTGGGTTTGGAAGAACCTGTAATTACACACATAGATAATGAGAGGTTTAATGGTTTTGTAGAGTTCTCTTTAAGTGAGGTGCACAAGCCCGCCCAAAATGCTTCCTTTGAATTCAACGATGAAACTGAAGAGTTTGAGTTTGTTCCTTCAAAAATGGGTATAGTTGTAGATATAAACAACCTTAGGCAACAGATATTTGAAAGCGGACAAAAACTAAACCTGGACAACATACAACTTATACAAAACACGGATAGTCCTCTCGTTGACTCAGAAGAGGCAAGCTTAAACGCAAAAGTACAAGCAGAAGAAATATTGTCATTCATGCCCTATGCAGTAAAAGGACAAGACGGCAGTAGCTGGGAGATTGAAAAAGAAGACTTGGTATCGTGGATAGAATTTGTACCGGTAGAAAAGAACGGCTCTTATGAGCTTGCCGCAGAAATATCTGAAAAAGCAATACAGGATTATCTTGCTCCCTTTGCTCCGGGTCTTACAACAAAGCCTGTTAATGCCGCTTTTGAAGTAAGGAACGGAAAGGTTGAAGCTTTCAGTTTGGCTAAACCCGGATTAGAGTTAAACATGGAAGAAAGTGCAAAAAACATACGCGAATTACTTGATAAAGGAGAGGCGGAGGGGTTGCTTGCTTTTAACACAACGGATCCTGAAATTACATCCGAAAGCATAGATAATTTAAACATTACAGCGCTAATTGGGCGCGGAGAGAGCGATTTTACAGGTTCTCCAAACAACAGAAGGCATAATATAAACGTAGGGGCGGAAAAGTACCATGGAATTCTTATAGAACCCGGGGAGGAGTTTTCTTTTAACCAAAATCTCGGACCTGTTACTGCCTCCGCTGGCTATCTTCCGGAGCTTGTCATAAAGCAGGGCGCAACGATTCCCGAATATGGTGGGGGTCTCTGTCAGGTGTCTACCACGCTGTTTCGCGCTGCTGTGTATTCAGGACTAAAAATAACGGAACGATATAATCACTCATATCCGGTTGTGTATTACGGAAAACCCGGCTTTGACGCGACGATATATCCCGACCATCCGGATTTGCGCTTTACAAACAACACTCCGGGACATATACTAATACAGACACAGATTGTAGGAAGTAAGCTTATATTTGAAATATACGGACAGGATGACGGACGCCATACAGAAATAGACGGACCATATACTTATGATGCGCGGTCAAATGGAGCGGTAAAAGCATGGGTAACTCAAACTGTTTACGATAAGAATGATAATATTATGCTGGAAAAGACGTTCTATTCCAACTATCGCTCCCCTTCCCTGTATCCTGTAAATAGAAATCCATTAGAGTAACGGCCTTATCTTTTCGCTTATTTCTATGTCAGTGCCTGCGGTACTCACTTCATTTACCAGCACGTAAACTCCGCTTCGTTCCTCGGCACTTCCTAAAACTAAGCGAAAATCTGAAAAGCCTTGATTTAAAATTAAAAATTTTTGTGAGGCAAAGCCGAACAAATCAAAATATATGTCAGAACAATTTCCAAAAATAAACAAACCTGAAGGGTCCGAGAAAAACGGAAACTTTTGGGAAAAGAAGTACGACGACGGAAACGGGGTTGAAAAAACAATAGTTTTTTGCCCTCAATGCGGAGGACAAGTTCTCGCCGCTGAAAAAGAAGTTGAGGCGGGAGAACACGCCTGCTCACACTGCGGATTTGAGGGAAACACAGTTTAGGAATTAGGCGTTAGCTTTTTAGCTTCTTAGAAAAAAATAAACCCGACAGCGAGCTGTCGGGTTTATTTTTTGGTG
>JBBDKX010000011.1 GCA_040879145.1 Candidatus Spechtbacterales bacterium
GACTAATTTAACATTTTTGAGCGAGGCTCGCTCATTAAAAATGAGCGGCCCGCTCTCTATTATGTTTTTTACCTATATTTTGAAAAGCACAAAAGCCGATAAAACTTACGTCGGCTTTTGTAATAATATCGAAGTCCGTTTGCAAAAACATAATAGCGGCCAAGTGGAATCAACAAAATGCTTTATGCCTTGGGAAATAATTTATCTCGAAAAATACCAAACGGGTCGGGAAGCAAAATACAGAGAAAAATATTGGAAAAGCGGAGCAGGGAGAAGAAAATTAAAACAATATTTTGAGAAAAATGAGCCCTTGGCTTGATTCCACTTTCCCAAAATAATATTATAAATAGTACTATTTATAATATTATTTACACTATGTCCATTGTGTTGCGCGGAGCGTCAGATCTGTCTAATTTGCGTAAAAATAACTCTATATCAGATGCCTTATATACACGGTAGTTGTTTATAGGATTTCTCCTGGCGTTAAGCTTGCCTTTTTTATCCCAGTTTCTTAGGGTTAGGGGTGTAACACCTAGCATGTATGCCGCTTCTCCTACAGTATAGTATTGTTTTCCAATTAACTTTCTTGAGTTTTTCATAATAATATTTATCCCTCATATAAAACTGATACTGCTTGAATTTCGGTGAAAATCACATAACAGCGAAAATTTTATTAATATTAAAAATGTCGCAAGACAGTTTCGCTAAACCGCAGTATAAGAAATATCAGTTTTATGTGAGGGGTTTATTAACCTTTATTAACTTTTAAATGCGTAGTTATTTTATATTTTAACAAAATTGAGAAATTTGCGCAATGCAGGTTCATGAAACATGAAACATGGAACATAAAACATAAAGCGCAGTAAAACTGCTTATTTTTTTTGTTTCATGTTTAGGGTTTTGCCTGCCTGAGCGACAACGCTCGCAGACAGGCATAACAAAACACGTATGTTTTAGGTTTCATGAAATGAGCGAAGCGAACGTTCTGTGCCCCATGTTTTATGTTGCGTGATTTTGGTATAATAATAAGTAGTAGGCGGTATGAAAGCTACAAGCCGTGTAAAGGCTGTAGCCATAGCGCAGCAGTTTACACCGAGCGCAGCGAGGTGTGGAAAATTGCCTGTGCTTCATAAAATAAT
>JBBDKX010000012.1 GCA_040879145.1 Candidatus Spechtbacterales bacterium
CGACGCTATCAAAATCAAAGATTTTGATAGCGTCGGGATTCGCTACGCCTGCCTGCCTGCCGGTTTACATGCCGATTGGCATGCAGGCAGGCCCGCCTCGACTTCGTCTCGCGATGTCGGGCTGGGTTCACTGTTTACTGTTATCTGTGAGCGTTAGTTTTTTACGTTTTCTAACTCCTGTGAGCGTTAGCGAGCTTATTATACTATATTAACAGGATCAACCTCAACCTCCCAACTCCCGGCGGCCATTTCTAAGAGTGCGTTGCGGGAATGCAGGTCTTCAACTTCACCATTTTTCTTTTTGGGCCACTTGATGAGTATATACCAAATATATTTACCGGCAACTTTGGGAACAAATGCCGGCGCCGGACCTAGTACTTCACATTTTTCTGCTGCTAATCCGGACAATTTTTTGCTTTGCAGATTTTTAATTTGTGTTTTTAACTTTTGCGCCATTACTGCAGCTTCTTGTTGGGCTTTTTGAGGGCTTTTATCTTTAAAACTCAGCTTTATTAACTGAGAATAGGGAGGCCAGGAAAATATTTGTCGTTTTTTTAGCTCTTCTTCATAAAAAGGTTCAAATCTTTTAGATACACCATGTTTGAAAACGGACATTTCCGGGTGGTATGTCTGTATTAGGAGTCCTTTTTGGGTCATATGACGGAGTCTCCATATAGATTCAAATATTTTTTCAGCCGAGCGATACTCAGGAAGATAGAGAGCGGCATCAAGCATTAGTGCCACAGAGTAGTCGAGTTTCGGTAGCATGTAATCTTTTAGTGCTATCTGTGTTGCTATAAGGACGTTTGTATCTCCTTTTTTAAATCTGGCAAAGATCTCCTTTTGTTTATCTGTATTTGTCGCAACATCGCTGTCCATGTGTTCTATAGAAAGATGCGGAGCAACCCCTATAGCTTCTTTTAATGCTCTTTGCGTTCCGCCTCCTATCTCTCTTATTTTACTCCCATTGCAGGATGGGCAAATATTTGGCGCTGGTATTTTTTTTCCGCAATGGTGGCAAATAAGAATATGTGCACCCGCGGATTCATGTAAAACAGTTGGCGCTTCACATTCCGGGCAGTTCACAATATATCCGCAATCTCTGCAAATTATCGCTGAAGAGAGTCCTTTTCTTGTGATAAGCATTAATACTTTTTCATTTTTATTTAAATTTTTTAGCATATGTTCAACCTCCTCACTAAAGATAGACTTGTTATCTTTTTTGATTTCTTCGCGCATATCTATGAGTTTAGCCGGTGAAAGTTCTGATGGTTCTTTTATTAACTGCCATTCCTGATTTTTTGCTTTGTGATATTTTTCCACAGAAGGCAGTATATCTCCCTCAATAATATCTACGCCATATAAGTCACTTATTATTTCAGCGGTATGTCGTGTGTCAAACTTAGGATGCAGATCCCAGGATACGTGCGATGTATTGTTTTCATTTTCAATAATAATTGTTCTTAAGTTTTTAAGCGGTGTAAAAAGAACGGCTCTTGTGCCAAGTAAATTTTCTATATCGCCCGTGTAAGCATCTCGCCACGTATTACGCCAGCTTACCTGCGACATACCGCTGTTCACTACAGAGAATTTGTTTTTTTCAAACCTTTTTTCTTCATGTTCCAATTGTAGATACTGAGGCACAATCATAATTGTTCCTTCTTTTTCTAAATATTTTTTATAGTGTTTAGACCTGTCACTACCTATCAGCAATATTTTCTTTCCGGTATTTTTCTTATTTCTAGCAGGAGGTTCGGGGAGTTTTTTTAATAAATCCAAAAGCGGTTTGTTGGGCTTTGAAAAGAATGGCGGAAGCATGCGCTGTAGCATTAAACCAAAAGAGGAAAAATAGTAATCAGCAAGCGTGATTCCAAGTTTTATAAACTCTTCATTAAAAACAGGATGTGGAGTTAATTCATTTTTTATACCCCGAAGGGTAAAAGGAACTTTTTTTATGAATTGTTTTTGGTCTTTAGCGGAACCTACCTGCACCACAAGCGCTGCCACTTTCCTGCTCCCCAAAGGAACTTCAACAAGCTGCCCAACAGAAAAAGACTCCGCACTGTAGTAGGCGGGCATTTGAAGGCTTAGTCTGGGTAGCTTGGTTAAAGGTATAACGTAATATATGTACATATTATAAATATATAATAGCATCTTTCCGGAGTTGATGGGTTTAGAGTGTTTTTGTTTTCCACATAGTTATGTTCAATATAAATTTATCTGTGCTATAATAAATTATGTTGAGGGTTATGGTTTGTATTCCATGCTCTTGAGATTAGGTCGTAAAGGGTCGCGGGTTGCGATTTTAGTTCGCACTCTTAGTTTTAAAATTTGTATTATTATTAAAAAATTATATTTATGAACACAGTATTCTACGTTTTGGTGGCAGTTCTGCTTGTTGGAGCAGGCGCTTACTGGTGGTTTTTTATGAAAGGCCAGGGTGGCAAGAAAAAAGTTGATATGGCAGAGGGTGGACCTGCTCAATCACAAGAATCTACAGACATGAGTGGGGGAGAAACACCCACTGTAGAAAGTATTGAAAATACAGGATCCGGGCAAGACCAAAATCCGGCTGCGTAAATTTCAACTGTAAAAATAAAAAATACGCCATACGCCTGCCCACCTTTGGGGGATGTGGCGTATTTTTTATTTTTACAAATCACTTATAATTTGCTATTCTGACTTTAGTATGAATAACGACACCATACATGATCCTGATGTGCACATAATACTCCTTAACTGGAATAACAGCGAGGAGACTTTAACATGCCTGAGATCCCTTACTAAGGTTTCTTATAACAATTTTCAGGTTGTTGTTGTAGATAACGGTTCTACTGATAACTCTATAGAAAAACTAGAATCTTTTAGAAGCTCTAATCCTGTGTATCCTATAATAATATTAAAAAATGAGGAGAATAAAGGATTTGCTGGAGGTAATAATACCGGGTTTGAATACTCACTAAAAGAGGGAGTGGAATACGTCTTAATACTTAATAATGACACTACAACAGACGCAATGTTTTTGAGCGAACTTGTAGAGACTGCTGAAAAAAACAAAGATGTTGGAGTTGTCGGCGCCGCTGTTTATTTTACTGAGCCGCGCAACCTTTTGTGGTTTGGAGGAGATACCAAAATTGAGTGGCGCAAGATGGCAGATTCAATGTCATGCGAACTTTTTAGAAAGGAGTTACCTGAGTTTATGCCGCCCTTGGAGGTAAGCTTTATTACAGGAGCATGCATGCTGTTTAAAAGAGAAGTCTTGGAAAAAGTTAAAGGTTTTGATGAGAGATTTTTTTTATATTTTGAAGACGCAGATTTAAGTTTTCGTATTTCAAAGGCGGGGTATAAATTGATGTGGAATCCTAAAGCAAGAATTTGGCACAAGGTTTCCGCGACAACGTTAACGCAGGTGGGTTCTCCTAAGTTGCATTATTACCATACAAGAAATGTTCTCTTGCTGGGGGATAAACACGCTCCGTCCTGGATGAAAATATATAAACCTCTTTGGAGTATTTTTCAATTGAGTAAACAGTCTTTAAAGGTGGCGCTGGGAATTCACAGGGACGTATCCATGGGGATAATAAGAGGGATTTTGGATTATTACAGAAAGAGGTTTGGACAATATGAAAAGATACACAATAAATAATTAGTCATGATAAAAGTAGGAATAGATTGTCATAAGTTAGAGGATAAAACCGGCGCCCAGCGCGCGGGTATCGGACGCCATACTTACAGGCTTATAGAAGAGATAAGTCATAACAGGGAACTCTCAGAAAAGTTCCGTTTTTATTTGTATTTTAAAGGCCATATTCCTGATGACATACCTTTTTTAGAAAATGATATTTTTGTAAAAAGGGTGGCAAAATTGCCGTTTTTTATTCCTTTTTTTAGACCTTCTTTTAATATATTTTTTCATATAGCGCTTCCATTGTATATTGTAAAAGACAGAGTGAATGTTACTTTTTTCCCATCGTTTATGCTACCGGCATTTTTCCCGCCCGACATCGTAGCCAAGAGTTTGGTTGTCTTAACAAACGATATTTATTACGAGTACACGCAGGGTACTTTGCCTAAAAAATATAAAATAGGGTATCAATTATTTGCTAACTGGGCCGCGCGTTATGCCACACAAATTACAACTCAGACTTACGCCTCGCGGGAAGAGATAAGCGGATATTTTAATATTCCGAAAGAAAAAATAGTTGTTGTTCCTTTGGGTGCGGATATCGCCCAGACCAATGAAAGCACTGTGCCCGATGCAGAAAAACAAAATTATATATTTTATCTGGGACAGGCGTTCCCACGCAGGCATTTGAAAGAAACAATACAGGCATTTGAAATAATATCTCCTGAGTTTCCCGAGATTCAGTTTATAGCGGTTGGTGTAGATAAGTATAACCCGCCTGTTATTGATAAGTTGGTTGGTGAGGTTAACCAGAAGTTGGGAGACAGAAAGATACACAGGTTTGAGTTTGTAAGCGATGAAAGATTGGGGGAATTATATAAGAAAGCAAAGTTGTTTTGTTACATATCAAGCAGTGAGGCGATGGGCCTGCCTCCACTGGAGGCCTTAGCTTCAGGTACCGCTCCTGTCGTAGCTGATACCCCAACAACAAGGGAGATATTCGGGGATGCAGCATTTTTTGTAAAAAATCCTGACGACCCTAAAAATATCGCCGAAACACTGCGTGAGGCGTTGCAGAGTCGTGAAAAGCGTGAGAATATTGTAAGGAAACGCAAGCAGATATTGTCTAAATATACATGGAAAGGACATGCCGAAGAGATGGTGAAGTTGTTTGAGAAGGTGGCTTTAAAATAAAAACTCCCGGTGTGAACCGAGAGTTGATGGAAAGAACGATTAAACAGAGGGAACGCCTGTGTCGCGGGGGCCGGGGCGATGCATATCAAGCGCCTCTTGAGCAATCGCCTTTGCCCGTTTGCCTGTACGGGTCCACGGGTTTAATCTTCGAAGCATGGTTTGGAGACGAAGTAGGCGCTCTTCACGCGGCGTTATTGGACTTGTATCACCAACAGTAAACCTTTGCTGTGGGGGGTTAAAAAGAATCATTCTCGGCCCTTCGTGCCCTCTTTTCATCATTTACCTCCTTTTAAGGTACTGTAGAGTATTCAGAATATAACATATGTTTAAAAAAATGTCAACTCACGATATGCGTACATATAGGGAACTAATAACTCCATTAAATATTATTTTTACAACCGCATTTACGTTGGTTGTTTTGATTGCTTTTAATATTATTCCCCGTGAAGGGGCTTTTGTATTTTTTTTGTTGTATGCCTTGTTTGTTCTTTTTTATCCTATAGAGAGGGGAGTAGATCTCTTTTTGCGCTCTATTCCGTTTTTTATAGCGCTACCGATTACAGAGAGTTTTGATAATTTTAATATCTGGAGAATAATTTTAGCCCTCATTTTTATTAAGTGGTTTTTTGTTGAATATACAGGTTTTTTAAGCATCCGATGGTTTCAGGTTTGGATGAAGCGCAAGGCGAGCCCGAGGAGCGCAGCGGAGTTTACCGAGGGTATGGTAAATGGAGCGAGCACTGAAGGGCTCAACGTAGTGATTCGCCAAACCTGGAAGCATTATCGTTTGGAGGTGGCGGGTATCTTGTTTTTACTACTTGCCTCTGTTTCTGTTTTTGTAGGGCCCGATACAATAGCCGGCTTGATGCGCTTTGTTTTTATATTGAATGCTGTGATGTTATTTATTGTAATTCGTTCTCTTGTAATAAAGAATAAAGAGAACGCCATGAGCTTTGCAAAGAATTTTGCGTATTCAGGGATTTTGGCCGTGGCGTTTGGGTATGTGCAATTTATAGCGGCCTATTTTGTGCCCGCTTGGGTCTTCCATTATTGGTGGGGACAAATGGTATCTGTAGCGCAATACGGACAACAATGGGGGGACATAACCACAAATTTTGGTAATACCTGGTTTAGTTATTCCGGAAACACCTTGCGTTTGAGAATGTTCTCAACTTTTCCCGATTCTCATTCATTTCCTATGTATGTGATAATGACATTTCCGGCTTTGTTTATGTGGCTTTCGGGTCGGTTTGGAGCGGGTTTTCGGAGCCACTTAAGAGTAAGCTTAGTTTTATTTGTTGGTTTTGGGGTTATTAATTTAGCCCTTATTTTATCCGGTACACGGGGTATCTGGCTGGCATCGGTTGTTGCCTTGTTTGTTGTTGCTTTGTTTAAAGCGACAAAAATAGACAAAAAGTACAGAAGGATTGTTTTATCATCTCTACTTGTTTTTTTACTGATGTTTCCTTTGTATTTTGGAATAGTTAGCTTTAGGCAATTTCAGGACACAGAATTTGATACCTCGGCCTCATTTGCGCGAATAAGGAGCATTATTGATTTTGGGGAAACGTCAAACCAGGGGAGGATATTTATATGGAAAAAGAGTATTGAATATATAGTGCATAGTCCTGTTTGGGGTGTTGGCATCGGCAACTATCCGGTTGTTTTAAATGAACCGCAATCAGCATCGGCAGCCGGAGCGAGCGCGCATAATCTTTATTTGCACATAGCAAGCACTATAGGCATAATCGGTCTTTTAGCTTTTTTGTGGATGATGTTTGAGATAGTGAAAGAAAGTATTAAATACCTAAAAACACATGTGCAAAAAGGAGGGTCTGACCCTGCTTTGGGGCTGTATATTGCCATGATGCTGTTTTCTCTTGCCTGGGTTGGCGCGTACTTAATGACAGATGCCGCGCTTTACGACGGCAGGGCACTTCTTGGGTTTATGGCGATGATAGGAATGGGGGTTGGATTGATGCGTAAAAATACTTGATGCAAAGTAGGAATGTTTCGTTTTAGTACCGGAGTCGGCTCGCTTCCAGCGACGAGCCGCTCCTACGCTCTCGCCAAAAAACTCCTAAAGGAGACCAAGCTTTTTTGGCTCCGAGAGTTACTAAAACGAAACATTCCTACTTTGCTTTACTGTGTTATACTGATTTTAGTACATAAAGATTAAAGGAGGTTGTAAGTGGCTCATAAAGTAAAGCATGAACACTGTTTTTGTATAAGCAGGTCAGTGGGAAGAATTACTAATTCCCAATATAGAGTTTGTTGCGTATGTTATATAGATATATGGGATCCCCATGACCCTATAAAGAAAAAGGATAGATGGGAAAATATGAGCGAAGAAAAGAAAAATGCTTTACGTAATCGTGTATTCTAAAAGTTTTTATAAAAGCGGTTTTATGAACCGCTTTTTGTTATGTACATCTTTTCTGCTATAGCAGAAAAGATGTACATTTTATATTGAAAAAAATAATTATTTAATGTATGCTTTGTGTGATGTCGGGAAATCCCTGGCGTCAATGTACATATAAAGGAGGTTGCTATGGCGGAAATTTTTGTCAAAGGCGACATAAGTCTCGAAAAATATTTTGAGGCAGACGGAAAGCTGGCTGAGATAAAAAGACAGCTCAGGCAAAAGGGTGGATACCCTAAGGATATAGACGCTCTTATCAGCCATCTTCAGCTTGCGGTTGAAGGAGAGTTCACAGCTCCCCGCTTCAAGCGCGACATGAGCAAAGAAGCCGGGTGGACGCTTGGGAGTGATGTGGGTTTTGAGCCTGCTATCTCGAGTGTAGACCAGCTGGAGCTTGTCCAGTTCTTCAACTACGGCGAGGATTACATCTCAGGCGAGGAACTTGAGAAGCGAGCGAAAAAGCTCAATGCTAATTTCGGTCATAAGCATGCAGAGTGGCTACTGGAGAACCAAAACAAGATTCCAGAGAGTTGGCGTCAAACCTTCCTCCCATTCCCGGGAACTATCTGGTGGGACCTCAACGGCAACCGGCGCGTGTCGCGCCTCCTTTGGGCCCATGGTCTGTGGCACCTGGGCTTCAGCTTGCTCGACAACGGGTTCTACTCGCACCAGCGGCTGTTACGCCTCAGCAAGTAGCCCCGACGCCCTAAGGGGTCGGGGTCCCGACCGAAGCGTCGGAACTTCCGCACTTTGATTACTTGAGAGCCGGTTCGCCTTGCGCGAACCGGCTCTCAACCCGCAATTAATTGCGGGTTTTCTTTTTAGGATTTTATAGAATTTTCGGCAAGTCAGTTGCTTTGTGGTAAAATCAATATATATGGAGAGTCCTGAAGTTTCCGTACATCTAATTGTCTATAACGGCGAAAAGTATATAAAGCAGTGCCTGGAAGCTGTAAAAGCGCAGACATATGAAAATATAAAATTCCGTGTTTTTAATAATGCCTCTACCGACAAAACCATAAATATAATAAAAGAGGTTTCGCCCGAGACGGAAATAATAAATTTTGAAAAAAACTATGTTTTGGGTGGCGGGTTTAACAGGAGCTTATATTTTAGCGATTCGCCTTACGTTGTCGGATTGTCAGTAGATATTTTAATGGCGCCGGATTTTATAGAAAGTGCCGTGCGAACCATGGAAGATAAAAAGGACGCGGGGGTTTTGCAGGCAAAGATATTGCACTGGAATTATGAGGAAAATAAAAAAACAGATGTTATAGATACAACAGGGATGCAAATTTTTAGAAGCCGAAGAATTATAAACCGCGGGCACGGTGAAGAAGATAAGGGGCAGTATGATAAACAGGAAGAAATATTTTTATACGAAGGTGCTGTACCATTTTTTAGACGCAATGCGCTTGAGGATGTTAAAATAGTTAAATTCGGAAGATCTAATGCTCCTTATGCTGATAAGGGAGATAGCGAAAAATACCCATATGAATATCTGGACGAAGATTTTGTGTGGTACGCGGATGAAGTAGATTTGGGCTGGAGACTTCAGCTTGCGGGCTGGAAAACTTTTTACGATCCCGCTGTCATCGCATGGCATGACAGGCAGACAACTAAAAAACTCGCAGCAGGATATAGAGATTTTATTGAACAGAGAAAATTAGTCCCCGCGTTTAAAAGGAAATTAGATTTACAGAACCAGCGGCTTACCTTTATTAAAAATGATTTCTGGGTTAACATATTACTGGACGCTCCATTCTTTTTGAAAAGGGAGTTGTTTTTATTTATCTATGTGCTATTTTGGGAACGCTCTTCACTGTCTGCTTATCTTGGAATAATAAGATTAATGCCGAAAATGTTGCGTAAGAGGAGGATTATAATGCGTAATAAAAAAGTTGATAGAAAATATATAGCTAAGTGGTTTGAATAATTTTCACAAATCATGTTTTTAAATAATTTTACACCCGACCATTCGGTAAAGAACGATAACAGAGGACGAAAAAAGCTTATCTTGATGGGTGTTATTTTTGTTGTGTTGCTTGGAGTTAGCTTTTTTGTTTATCAGGCCTCAAATGTTCTTACCATTGCGGGCAGTGCTGAGGGTGTTGGTGTATATAAAGATTTTAAAGTTGATGAAGAAAAAAACAGGCTGGACATTCTTATTTTAGGTATACGAGGCGCGGGAGATCCTAACGGGGGACTTCTTGCCGATACCATAGTGTTGTTAAGTATTGATAAAGAAAAAAAGAAGGTTGCCATGGTTTCGTTGCCACGCGATTTGTATGTCGAAATGCCGGATCATCCAAGACCTGAGAAAATAAACTTTGCCTATGCTCTTGGCGAGCAAAGAAAGCCGGGAGAAGGGGGGCTCACTCTTTCAAAAGAAGTTATTAAGTATGTTACCGGAGTATATGTTGACCACGCTGTTGTTATAAACCATGCGGGGTTTGAAAGAATAATTGATATAATGGGAGGTGTTACTGTGTACAGAGATACTCCTTTTTATGAAACCCAGCAATGGCAAGGTGAAGGGAGAGCTGGAAGCCCTTATTGGTACAAGGAAATAGTAAAACAGGAAACAGAAGTTAGTGAACCCAGCCCGACATCGCAAGACAAAGTCGAGGCGGGCGGGCAGAAAACTCCGCAAAACGACGAAGCCGCCATGGAGCAGGGAGAGAGCGAGGAAATAGAGGATGAAGGCGCTGTGGCAGAGGAGACAACAGAGGCCCCACCTCAGGAATATTGGGTATTCCGTGTACCTGCCGGAACATCCACACTTTATGGCAAGGATGCTCTTTATTATGTCCGTTCGCGTTATTCAAGTTCGGATTTTGACAGAGCAAGACGCCAGCAACAGGTACTTGAATCTCTTAAAGAAAAGGCATTTTCTCTTGGAGTTCTTGGTAATCCTGTTAGAATCTTTGATATAATGGATACTGTGGGTAAAAATATTAGAACAGATATGGGATTGGGGGATATAAGAGAAACAGTTTCTCTTGCTCAGGAATACGCGCAGGTATCTATTGAGGGCGGGGTGCTGGACACTTCTGAAGAAAGCATTTTGAGAGCCGACTCTGTGAACGGCAGTTATGTTCTTTTACCGAAGAGCGGAGATTTTACGGAGGTAAGAAATTATTTTAGGAATATATTTGGGGAATAGTTGCAGTATCTTTATTTAAAATGCAATTTTAAACTATTTTATAAATGGAAGAAAAAAAAGAAAACATGTCTTTAAAACAAGAGACTGTTAAAAATCTTAATAAAAAAGAAAAACGGCTCAAGAATCGTTTTGGTCGTTTTATTATTGTGACACTGTTAATGGGGGGTGGTTTTTTGGCAGGTTTTGTAGCAGGGCGTATTCCCGCAGGTATTTTACAACCCGCAGGAGATATTAATTTCAAGCATCTTTTTAATCAGGAGCAAGGAGTTGAATTTTCTTTAGTTGAAGATGTTTGGAATATTATTAATGAAAAACATGTAGGTAAAGATGAGATAGATAAGCAAGCCTTAATATTTGGCGCGATACGCGGAATGATTAGAGAGTTGGATGATCCGTACTCTGTGTTTTTTGATGCTAGCGAGACAGAAGATTTTTTAACTAGTGTTAGTGGGCATTTTGAAGGAGTAGGCATAGAGATAAGTATAAAGGACGGTTTTTTGACGGTTATAACCCCGTTGAAGGACACGCCCGCGGCAGGTTCGGGAATTCGGGCCGGGGATATTATAGTAAAAATTGATGGAGAAGATACCCGGGACATTACACTGGAGGAAGCTGTCTCAAGGATTCGCGGTCCCAGGGGCACCCAAGTAGTCCTAACTGTTTTACGTGAAGAGAGCGAGGAAGTTGATATTTCAATAATTAGAGACAGGATAGATGTTCCAAGTGTTGAGTGGGAGCTTATTGAAGAGAATATAGCTTATATTGAGTTAACGCATTTTTCCGAAATAACATCTGATGATTTTACTAAAATAGCGCAGGAAATTTTAGAGTCTCCCGCAGATAGAATAATTGTAGATTTACGAAATAACCCGGGCGGTTTTTTGGACGTGTCCATAGATGTGGCGGGGTGGTTTTTTGAGAAAGGAGCGACCGTGGTTATAGAAGAAACCACGAGTGACGGAAACAGAAAACACGTGAGTTCCGGTCCGGGGTCTTTGGCTGGTTTTCCTGTTGTCGTTTTGCAAAATCAGGGCTCAGCATCGGCTGCTGAAATTTTAGCCGGCGCCTTAAGGGATAATTCAGGAGCTGAAATTGTTGGTGAAAAAAGTTTTGGTAAAGGGTCTGTGCAGGCCTTTGAAAACTTGCCGGGAGGCACAAGTATTAAAATAACAGTCGCGCGTTGGTTAACCCCGTCCGGACAGTATATTAACGATAAGGGTATTGAGCCTACTATTCCTGTTGAATTTGGCGGCAACGCAGGGGAAGACGATGACCCGCAAAAAAATAGAGCAGTGGAAGTTATAAAAGGGTTATAGTAAAAAATTTAAGCAATCCTGGTAATTTAAAAAAATTAGCACATCTTGACTATTGTGGTATACTGTAAATGTTGTAAATTTTGTTGGTGCTATAAATTGCCAAAAGAGGAATAAAATATAAATGTTAGCTATACTAATAAAATGAAAGTCATCTTACTACAAGATATAAAAAATATCGGTAAAAAGTGGGAAGTAAAAAAAGTTTCAGACGGTTACGCCCGCAATTTTTTGCTTCCTAAAAAACTGGTTCGGGCGGCAACACCGGAAGCATTGCAGGAACTTAAGGCAGATATGGAAAAACAAGAGGTTGTAGCGACAGAAGATCTTGAGCAGGTAGAAGAGTTGGTAGCGTCTCTTGACGGGTATGAGCTTGTTCTTCAAGAGAAAGCGGGGAACACAGGCAAGCTTTACGCGGGTTTAACTGAGGACAAGATTCTAAAAGAGCTTAAGAAAAAGGGCTTTAAAATAAAAAAAGCCTCAATTAGGATGGATAATCCAATAAAAGAGGTTGGAGAATACGAGGTTGTATTGGAGTTTGACCACGGCTTAGAGGCCGAAATTAAAATAATAGTAGAGTCTTTAGAATAAACGATTTAAAAGATGGCAAAATTTATATTTGTGGTGGGGGGAGTGATGAGCGGCGTAGGCAAGGGGGTCGCTACATCAAGCATAGGCGCGCTTTTAAAAGCGCGCGGTTTTAATGTTACAGCTGTAAAAATAGACCCCTATCTTAATGTGGACGCCGGCACAATGAACCCCGTTGAGCATGGTGAGGTGTTTGTTACCGATGACGGGGTTGAAAGCGATCAGGACCTTGGAAACTACGAAAGATTTCTTAATGTAGATATGTCAACTGTAAATTATATGACAGCGGGGAGGGTTTATCAGACAGTTATTCAGAAAGAGAGAAATCTTGAATATGGCGGTAAGACGGTTGAGGTTGTGCCGCATGTTACAGAAGAGGTGATAAACAGATTAAAAAAGGCAGGGAAAGACACAAAGGCAGATTTTGTTATGGTTGAAATAGGGGGCACGGTAGGGGAATATCAAAATGTGATTTTTTTAGAGGCGGCGCGTATGATGCATTTGAGAAACCCGGAGGAAATTTTGTTTGTTATGGTTACGTATCTTCCGAAACCTGACATGGTGGGGGAAATGAAAACAAAACCAACTCAACATGCGGTACGTTTTTTAAATTCGGCAGGTATACAGCCGGATATTATTATTGCACGCAGTGGACAGCCCTTGGATAATCCGCGAAAGAAAAAAATATCAATTTTTTGCAATATATCCGAAGACCGGATTATATCAGCACCGGACATAAAGACAAGCATATACGAGATTCCTGTAAATTTTGAGAAGGAGAATGTGGGAAAAATTGTTCTTAATCATTTTGGTTTAAAGGAAAGAAAGGCAGATCTTAGCGAGTGGAATTCTTTGGTTAAAAAAATATATAAATCGCTGGATAACAATAAAAAAGAAGAGAAAAATGTTAAGATTGGTATTGTTGGAAAATATTTTGAAACGGGTAAATTTGTACTATCGGACGCCTATTTATCTGTTATAGAAGCGCTAAAACATGCAGCGTGGCAGGATAATTTGGGAATTGATTTGGACTGGCTTAACGCGGATGATTTTACTTTACTGAACTCAGCGCAAATCAAAAAAACTCTTTCTAAATATGATGGAATTATTGTTCCGGGAGGTTTTGGAGAAAGAGCAATAGAGGGCAAGATAAATGTTATTAAATATTGCAGAGAGAACAACATTCCTTTTTTTGGACTTTGTTACGGCATGCAACTTGCAGTTGTGGAGTACGCGCGAAATGTATGTGGGTTAAAAGAAGCGCACACAACAGAGATAAACAGAGACACAAAATACCCGGTTGTAGATGTTATGCCTGAACAGAAAAATAATTTAAGAAAAAAGAACTTCGGCGCAACAATGCGCCTGGGAGCGTATCAGTGTGAGTTAACTCCGGGAACTAAAGCGTACAAGCATTACGGAAAACAATTAAAAATCTCAGAGAGACACAGGCATCGTTATGAGGTAAATAATGAATATAAAAACCAGCTTGAAAAAGCAGGGCTCATAATTTCAGGCATAAATCCTGAAAAGGGTTTGGTGGAAATAGTAGAACTTTCAAAGCATAAATTTTTTATAGCAACACAGTTTCACCCGGAGCTAAAAAGCAGACCATTTAATCCACATCCGCTATTTAGAGCTTTTATAAAGACCGCTTCAAAACATGAGACCACCAGTTGTTGATGATGCTTAAGACCAAATATACGCTGTATATTTGTGGCGTTATATATTTGAGTTTGTAAATAATAATCTATTAAAAGAGAGACGGCCGTCTCTCTTTTAATAGATTATCTCCACAACCGCATAAAAAAACCCGCCAAGGAGCTTGTCATGAGCTTGCCGAATGGCGGGTTTTTTTATTTTTCACTGTTCACTGTTTTCTGTTATCTTTTTTTAGAGCACATCTACTACTTTAATTTTTTTCTGTCTTCCGTCAAATTTTTGTTTTCTTTTTTCTCGAAACTTTACTATGCCATTGCGCATTGCGTAAAGAGTGTCATCCGCACCCTGTTTTACATTTTCTCCCGCGTGAAATTTTGTTCCTCGTTGGCGCACGATAATCATGCCCGCTTTTATTTTTTGACCGCCAAAAATTTTAACCCCAAGACGTTTGCTTTTTGAATCTCTTCCTAATTTGGTTGAACCTGATGCTTTTGTCTTTGACATAGTTTTATTTTACTATCCGCTTTATTAATGGTATTTTGTCTTTGATGAAAAAAGACTTATATATTACTTTAATTTTCTCTCTAAGCCTTTTAACTGTATTTTCTTTAGGTTATTTTAGCGCAAATTTGGTAAAATTGCAAAAACCACCTTTAGTTATTGAGAAAATTACCAATGATTCAAATTATACCCAAGAAAACGAGATTATGCAAGAGGGGGAGGTAGTAGCAAGCGCAAACAGCGATAAATATCATTATTTAAGCTGTCCGGGCGCAAAGCGTATAAAAGAAGAGAATAAAATATATTTTAAAGATGCTGAGGAAGCTTTGCGTGCCGGCTTTGTTTTGGCAGGAAATTGTAAATAGATATAATTTTTTTAATAATGTTAAAATAAAGTTATGTTAGAAAATATCAAAAAAGCGTATTTAATAGGTATAAAAGGTGTAGGCATGACCGCTTTGGCGCAGATTTTACAAAGCAGGGGAGCGGAGGTTTTAGGTTCTGATACAGAAGAGAAATTTTTTACAGATGAAGTTTTAAAAAAATTAAATATCCACGTTATTGAAAATTTTTCTCCAAAAAATATTCCCGGCGATGCGGATATTATCATTCGGTCTGTTGCGTACACAAAAGAAAATAATATTGAAGTTGCTGAAGCCAAAAATAGGGGAGTGCCTGTAATTACATATCCGGAGGCTTTAGCGGAACTTTTTAATAAATCATATGGAATTGCGGTTTGCGGTTCGCATGGAAAGAGTACCACGGCGGCAATGCTTGGTTATGTTTTAGAATACGCGGGATATGACCCTACGGTGGTTGTGGGAAGCAGGGTAAATAAATGGCAAAGCAATGCTCGTGCGGGAGGTTCAAAGTACTTTGTTATTGAGGCGGACGAGTACAAGGAGGCATTTTTGAAATATAAACCAAAAGTTATTGTTTTAACGAATATTGATTATGACCACCCGGATTATTTTAAAGATGAACATTCCTATCGAAACGCTTTTCAAAAATTTATGTTTGAAAATATAGAAGCTCAAGTAATAGACGGCAGAGAGGTGGAAAAAAAAGAAGAATTTAACCTAAAACTTATAGGTGAGTACAACCAGAAAAACGCTAATTGCGCGTATCAAGCTGCGCTAAAAATAGGTGTTGAGCCCCTTCTTGCTAAAAAAGCTATTGAAGAGTTTGATGGGATAGCAAGACGTTTTGAGAGTAAAGGAGAGTACGGCGGCGCTAAGTTGTATGACGATTACGCGCATCATCCAACCGAAATTAGCGCTTTAATTGAAGGTGTGCGGAAAAGTTATCCGAACAGAAGAATTATAATACTTTTTCAGCCGCATACTTATTCAAGAACTGAGAGTCTTTTTGATAATTTTGTGCAATCTTTGAGAAGTGCAGACAAGGTGTATATTTTAAAGACGTATTCCTCGGCCAGGGAAACTCCTTCGACAGGCTCCGCGCCAAAGGGCGGGCAGGCAGGACAAGACCCTTCGGCAGGCTCCGCGCCAAAGGGCGGGCAGGCAGGACAAGACCCTTCGGCAGGCTCAGGACAAGGAGGGGAAGATGTGTCGGGCAAAAAGCTTGCAAAAGAACTTAATGCATCATATTTTGAAAATTACCAAGAGGCGGCTAAAACAATAAAGAAAGATTTGAGTGACTCTGTTTTGTTTATAACTGTGGGGGCGGGGGATGGCTGGAGAGTTTCGGATATTTTAAATAATGATTCGCAATAAAAAAGTCCTTCGTTTAAAACGAAGGACTTGAAAAGAACTATTTGTTTTTGCAACCGCGAAATACTTCGCGGTTTTTATTTTAAGGATACACCTGACCAGACGACAACAACGACACACCCTTAACTTGTGGTTTCAAAACATGCTTCTATTTCTCTTTCTGCAGGCTTGCCAAGGGGATTAAAACCTTCGTCTTGTTCAGGGTTTTCAAGTAGCCATATGTTTGTTGCCCACCAATAAATTCCCGATACATGTTCTTTTAGCGCTTTGCACGAAGCTTTGTAAAACATGCGTTGTGCTTCCATGTCTATGGAGGTATTGTGGTCCCAAATCCACGAGCTCCTAAAGGATCCTTTTTGCGCAGAGGTGCCGAGCTCGGTTATTACTAGTGGTTTTCCTATGCTTTCTGCTTGTGTTGCAATATCCTGAATCCATGGTTTCCATGCGTTTATTATGTCTTCTTCTGTTGCATTTTCTGCACTTACATCTAAAAAGTAAAAGGCATCTATGCTTATAAAATCAAGGGCATGCCAAGGCATTTCCGGGGGTATAAGGCGGTTTGCTGAATATGTCATTTGTCCGGAATATGTTCCACGCAGGTCTTTGATTAGGTTTTCCCAATCTTCGGTGTACTTTTCCATTGAAGTGAGTTCTGTACCTATTGTAAAGAATTCCACCTCTTCATTCTCAGCGAGTTTTGCGTAATCAATAAGTATCTTTGCGTAAGTTTCAAACCATTTTTCTTTGTCTTTTGGTTCTATTGTACCTCTCCATTCACTTGTATATCTGCCTGAAGAATTGTAAGAAATATTTTGTTCGTCCAGGAAAGGTCTTAACATTATACTGAATCCACGCATTTTTGCACTACGAATAATAAAGACAATCTCTTCATTTTTCGGAGTAAAATTTTCATCTTTGTATACAGTAGAAGATGCGTACGAATCTTGGTAAAGGGGAATGTTGATGCTTATGCTGTTTATGTTATTTTCCGTAAGTTTGTCCAGTATTTTATCTATTTTCCATTTAAGAGATTCAAGATCTTCGTAGTCATTTTTGTAAACAAGTATTCCTATTCCTGCCTGAAAATCATTGGGAGAATTTCGAGGGTTGGCCACCCTTGTGTGCGAAGGAGTAGTTGTAGTACTTTTCTTGGAAGATGCTTCTTCTTCAACACCTATTTCTGTTTCAAAAATAGAAATAGGTGAGTTTTCTGGCACATCTACCTCCACTGTTTCTTGGGTAGTTGCTTCCTTTATATCTTTAGTTTCCGCAACATTTGTTTTAGCTATCCATAACACGTATGTTATGCCAATGAGGAGAAGTATCGAAATAATACTTGTAACACCTCTGGTGATTGTTTCTTTTCGGCTCACTCAAACCTCCTTTTTTATTACTTCAAAACTAAAGTCCTTTTTGATAAATTGTATCATTCCCAAAAATGCTGAAATACCCTCAATGAGCGTTATCGCATAAACAAGAGGAATCGTAACCCATGGGTGTGGATTTATTTTCTTATGCTTCCCCTTCTTATTTTTTCGTGTTTGTGTTGATACGCTGGCATTTATTTTGTTGCCTTCAATGTATTGCCATATATGATAGGCAAGATTGAATGACCACAAAAATATAATCCACAGCGCTACGGGTGATGTGTTGTTTACCCCCAAAATCCTTGATGCAATAAATACAACTGCCACAAATTGAAATAGACCAACAAGCCAGTAGAATACGCTATACAACAGAGGCAACCTTATTTTTAAGCTGAATCTTTTGTCAAAAACTACTCCAAGAATTCCGGTAGCCCAGCGTTTGCGTTGATTAATAAAATCACGCAAATTAGCAGGGGAAGCGCCGTAAGAGTAAGAATTAAGCGACGCCGATTTACCCGGGTATTTTTGCGCAAAAGAAAGCCCAAAATAGGCATCTTCAGCAAGTGTAGGTCCAAAATCCCAACCTATTTCTTCTTCTATGTCAGCACGTATTAGGAGATGCTCTCCATGTAATCCGGCCAGGGGAGTACCTAAATCACCTGTGAATAATTTGAACCGGGTTATATCCTCAATTGGCCTAATACCATCTGCACGTTTGCAAAACCATGACGTTGAAAGCTGATAAGGAAATGTAAGTATGCCTTGAGCTAAATACTTATTACCATGTTCGGTTTCAATAAACTCAGCTATGGAGGATATTGTATCCTTTCCCACATGCGTATCATCATCCAGGTGATAAATATAAACATCAGGATGATTTTCTTTCAACTTCGTTCTTAGTTCTGTGGCAAAGTGATTTGCGCGTGCTTTGTACTTTGTGTCATGGGGCGTAGTGTAGTTTCTGGGAACTTCTATAATATTTACCTTTTTTTCGTTCTGCATTATTTTTTTTAATTCCCTTTTTGCTTCTGAATCTTGTTCTATGATTAAATCGATACGGAAATTTATCATATTTGCCGGAGCTAATCGCAGAATTGATTCCGTGACACGCAAAAGAGGCGACAATGTATCTTTGCGACATATTGTAGGAACGATAAATATTACTAATTTGTCTGTTTTACCTGAAAAATTAGACCTAATTACCTTTTTGCTAAGTATTATCCTTGAAAAGCCCAAAACGGCTATAGGAAAATTTAGTGACCAAAAAACACTCAAATACCAGTTAAATGCTCCGCTTTTTGGAGAGCTGATAAAAAGACATAAGGCTGCGATAACAGCGTACAGCGCTACAAATTTTAACGCACTTACGGAGACTGTTTGTTGTTTGTGTCGCAGTTTACTTATGCGCTTTTCCTTGCGGGTAAAAGTTAGCAGTGCCACCTTCTTTCTACCTCCTTTCTATTTTGTTTTTAAGGAACAGTATACTGTGTATAGTATACTGTATATATTTGTTTGGTCAAATATAGCTGAGGGTCTTTACTTTAAGCTCTTTACTTGTTTTAGCTTATTTAATATAAAAATCTGATGTTTTGCGTGTCTTTTGGATTAGTTGTGCTAGCTTATCCTTTAATTCTCTATTTTCAACCAAAAAAAGACTTGTTGCGTCGGCTCTGTTGGTGGATTAATTTTTGTGGCAGGTGTTTTTAAAATTGTGTTTCTTGTGGTACGGTATTAAATAGTTCTATCTAAAACATAAGGGTATTAGAAACAGAAGGAGGTTTAAATGTGAAAAAACTTTGGCCAACTCTTTTTTTGTTTTTATTTACGTTACAGGCCTGTTTTGGACCCACAACAGATGCTACAACACCTAAGAGCAGTAGCGTAAAAACAACAAGTACATCAACTACGTCTCTTGTACAGGAAGATGTAAAAGAGGTTGATGATTTGTTTTTTGCTGACAACGAAGTGCGTATATGGATTGATTTAAAATATTCGATTCATATGCAGGGTATTTTAGATATGTTAAATAACGAGCAAGGATGGAGTAGGGTTGGCCTGACCTTTATTTCAGAAGAAGACAGGGGGTTGGCAGATATTATTATAATTCCGCGAGAAAAATGGAGTGAGGTGGAGAGGTTTTGCGCGGGAAAAAAGAATGTAGCCGGATGCGCGGGGCAATATGTAACAATCGGCGGCGATTATACGTGCACGATTCAAGTGAAGGCTCCCGGTGAGACCCTTAGAGAAGAAGGATATTTATCTATAGTAAACCATGAGATTGGTCATTGTCTTGGTGTAAAGCATAGCGAGGTGCGGGGCGAGCTTATGTATGAATCTTTGAGTTACCGCGCGATGAAAGAGATAATATATCCTACAGAGGAGGACATTAAAAAATCTAAAGAGTTTTTTGAGATTTTAAAAACAAAAACGGCCAGATAGTATAGGCCGTTTTTTATTTTTCCAGACTGTTTCCGCCGTGGAATTTTTTATGTATTTCTTTAAGGCGCTTGTTGGTCAGGTGTGTATATATCTGGGTTGTCGCTATGTTTTTGTGACCAAGAAATTCCTGAACACTTCTTAAATCCACACCTTGCGCGAGAAGATCAGTTGCGTAAGTGTGGCGAAGGACATGGGGTGTAACTTCAACTGGCAAGCCCGCCATTATGCCATATCTTTTTATGGATTCTTGAATACTTCTTACAGAAAGGCGCCTGTCATCACTTGTTGAGTTACTGTAATTTATAAATAGTGCCTTGTCTGTATCTAATGTTCTTTTTTCCATATATTTCTTTAACCAGTCCATGGCCCGGGGAGAAAAAAATATTGTCCGTGTTCTTGATCCTTTACCGGTTATACTCAATTCAAAAACATCATCTGTGTTTTTCATACTTATTTGATCTCGATTAAGGGCAACAAGCTCTGCTATACGAAGTCCTGTGGAAAATAAAACTTCCATTATAGTCCTATCGCGCAAGCCATTTTCGGTGTTTATGTCCGGCATTTCCAATAGTTTCTGCATTTGTTCCAGTGTCAGGAACTTCACGGAGTCCTTTTTAGCGTCTTTAGGCAGCTTTACCTTGTTTGATGGCAGTGATGTGATATCTCGGTCGCTAAAGTAGTCTAAAAGCGCTCTCAGGGCCACCAGGTAGTAATTTTGGGTACTTTTAGCCAGGTTCTTGCCGTTTTTTGTCTTATATTTCCTTGCAAGAAACAATCTATAGTCCCATACATGTTCAGGAGTAAGCTGGTGGGGGAGTAGACCTTCGTTGTTAGTCTCTTTTAGCCATTTTTTTAGAATATTTAAATATCTTTGGTAGTTTACCTGAGTATTATTACTCAGGCCTTTTTCTACCTCACAATAATCCAAAAATCCGGATATATGGTTTTTTATGGGTTTGTCTGAGTTATACATAGGGAAGAGGGGGTTATTGTATGTAGTATAGCATAATACTTTGGTTCGCACAATATAGGTAAAGCGAAGTTAATAGTGTGTACTATTAACCTCGCTTTACCTGATTAGGTTTTGCGAAGTATGGACACTTTCTACTTCGCAAAACCTAATAAAGCGCACCTATATCTTACTTTCATTGTAAGTTGTACAAATAATTAAGTCAGGACACTATATTATGATTTTTATGCACAAAACAAATAATAATCTGCGCTATCGTATGTTAATTATTCCTTTATGATCTCATGTATACGCAATACTTTGTCCAACATAGCCTTTGTCTCGTTCCAGTATGTAGATACTGTGCTTGATACACTTTTATAGGTTGTCTTAATCCTATCCGTGGACCACGATATCGCATTTTTCACGCTTACAATTCCTTTGTGAAACATATCCTGTCCCCAACTGAAAAATTGTGAAAATTTATCTCCAGGAATGTCTTTTAGGTTTTTTAGTTGCGGTACTACATCTGTAGTGCTTCCGGGCATAATAAAAAACGCTACGGTTACAAGTATTAGGATAAGAATTAATTTGTTCAGCAACATTATAATTTAAGATTTCTACGTACTATTGACAGTTATTATATTTTATTGTCTATTATGGTAAGTAGTCAAAAGGGTTCAGAGTCGCCCCAATTGGAAGTATTCCCGCTATACTGCTTGGTTTTGTTTGAAATGTACCCGGTGCATATACCATAAAGTGTGTATGCGGACCCGTAGAGTATCCCGTTGAATCCATATATCCTACTAATTGTCCCTGTTTTACAACTTGCCCTGTTCGTATGGGGCGCAATGAAGACATGTGGGTGTAAGCTGTCACAAGCCCGCTTGCATGTTCAACAGCTACCCAGTATCCGTAAGCGTAAGGAGAGCTTTCTACAGCTTTTATAACACCATCCTGCGCGGCGCGTATTGGTGTTCCAAGTCCGGACGCTATATCTACCCCATTGTGGAATCCCCCTTTCCCTCCATCGCAAGAAGGGTAAGAACCTCTGGCCCATGAGTTGTGTATACAGCCATACCCCTGGGTTATAACCCCTTCTGTGGGCCATTGCAAGAGTCCTTTGTTTACAGACGGCACACTGTTTGGGTCAAGTTCGCGCCTTAGTTTGTCTTCCAGTTCAAATATTTCAAGATTAATCTCCCGCTCTTTCGCTTTTATTTCTGCCAGGGTTTCCGCGTAACTCTCCTCCTGTTCCTTCGTCTGGTTTAAGAGCTGTTTTTGCTCTATAGTTTTTTGTTCCATTATCAATCTCTGGTCGCGTAAAACTAAAGCATCTTTTTCTAATCGCTCTTTTTCCACATCTAACTGTTTTTTTGACTGCACAAGTTCTTCTTTAAATTGTTTTAAATCCTGAAGTTTTTCATCTACCGTAGTTTGAAGTACTCTTCTTGCTTGTACTTCATTGAAAAAAGCTGAAAAATTATCATACTTAAAAACAAGCTCTATAATTGATTCCTGGTCCGTTTTGTATATATCCTGGAACAGCTCTGTCATTTGTTCTTTTGTTTTATCTATATTCTGTTCTTTTCGGGCAATTTCTAAATCTACTTTTTGAATTGCCAACTGAGTAGATAGTATCTCCTCTCTTTTAACACTGATTTTTGTCTGAAGTTTATATACCTCACTATTGAAATACGCTATATATTCCTGTAGAGTGCCCGCTTGTTCTTTTGTTTTTTGAAGATTTTTTTCTTGCTCGGCAGCCTCTTCCCGCAACTGTTTTAAAAGTTTCTCCTGTTCTTTAATTTTTTTCTCAAGATTTGTTATCTGGTTATTGGAATTTTTTTCTGTTTCAGGTTCATTGCTGTTTTCTGGTTCTTCTTCAGAAGCATCAGGTGTGATGTCGTTGCCATAAGAGTCGTACTGCGCGCTAACCACTCCCCTACCAAAGTAGAGACCTAAAATAAAAACTCCGCACAGTGCAATTAATACAACTTTTTTCATTTAACCTTTTTTACAGCTTGTTTATGGCTGTGTTTATACGCTTTAATGCCTCTTCTTTTCCAAGAACCTCTAATATTTCAAACGGACCGGGAGAGGCTTTCTTACCGGAAAGAGCTGCCCTAAGAGGCCAAAGAACTTGTCCCCTATCTCCTACCTGCGCCGGGCTGCCAGGCGCGGCAGGCAGGCCCGAGCTTTCCGCGTGTGGCATAATAATGTTTTCAATGTCTTCTTTTGTCCAGTCACTTTTCTCTATATTTTGTATTATAACACTTAATTCTTTAAGTTCCTTTATCGCTCCCTGTCTGTCTGATTTTTTCCATATCAAAAGTTCGCTTTCATATTTGGGCTCTTTAAATATAAATTCCAGACCCTCAGTTATATCCGACAATTTTTTTATTCGTTCATGTTCTAAGGTTATAACTTTTTTTAACCAGTCATAACTTCTTTCTTCTCCATTGGCGGTTATTTTTAAGGTATTTTTTTGGCGTACAAAAAAACCTTCTTTTTCAAGATATGGAACACAAAGTTCTGTTAACTCTTCTTTTGAGAGTTTTCTAATATATAAACTGTTCATCCAACTTAATTTTTCTACATCAAAGACAGCCCCTGATTTTTGAATGTCTGCTATGTCAAATTCTTGTATAATTTCATTCTTTTCCATTATCTCCTTCTCGTCCTCTTTTGGTCTCCAGCCCAGAAGCGCTAAAAAGTTGAACATGGCTTCCGGAAGATAGCCCTGTTCTTTGTATTCATATACGGATGTTGCCCCATGTCTTTTGCTTAATTTGCTTTTATCTCCGCCCAAAAGAAGAGGAATGTGGGCATACTTGGGACGCTGAAACCCTAATGCCTCCAAAATAAGAATTTGCCTCGGTGTGTTAGATATGTGGTCCTCCCCCCGTAGTATATGAGATATTTTCATTTCATGGTCGTCTATCACAACAGCAAGGTTGTATAACGGCTCTTTAGTACTTTTTGCTATTGAGAAATCTCCAAAATCAGGCGCGTTAAATTTTACCTCGTTTCGCACAAGGTCTGTAAATACTATTGATTCTTTAACGTCATTGCGAAAACGTACTATGGAATTATCAGGAATATCTTTTTGTGAAAGTTTTTTGTCTCTGTAGTCGCAAACGTGTTTAGGCGCCATTTTGGCTTGCATCTGTTTTTCGCGTTCTTTCTGGAGCTCTTCTTTGGCATGCCAACAGTAAAAGGCTTTTCCTGATTCCAGTAATTTTTGTATATATTTTTCGTATACATCCTCTCTTTCGCTTTGTCGGTAAAACTCATCCCACTCAAGTCCGAGCCACTCAAAACCTTTTAAAATATCTTCCTCCCATTTTTTTTCAGAACGCTCTTTGTCTGTATCTTCAATGCGCACTATAAACTTACCTTTGTAATGTTTTGCGAACAGGTAGTTAAATAGTGCCGTGCGCGCCGTACCCACATGCAAAGAACCTGTTGGCGAAGGAGCCATGCGTACGCGTATTTCTTTGTTTGATTTATCTTTATCCATTATAATTTTTTATTTATAATCCAGTATTAGCTGGGCTATTTGTGCCGCGGCCTCCGGTTTAGAAAAAGCCATTGCCGCCGCTTGTAGTTGTCGGTATTTTTCAGGATTGTTTATAATAGAATCTATTCTTTCCAATAAAAAGTCATCCGTTAAATTAGCTGAATCAAGAGCGTAACATGCTCCGATGGTCTGGTATATTTGAGCGTTTCTTTGTTGGTGGTCGTAAGCGGAGCCCGCAAGAGGGATAAGTATGCTTGGTTTTGCTGTGAGAGCGATTTCAAATATTGCTCCTGAGCCGGCTCTGGATATTACGATATTTGACAGAGCTAAGACTAATTTCATTTGAATTTCGTTTAAAGATGCTATTGGATGATAGGATGCGCCTCTTTCTGCCGGAAGCCTTTTTATGTATTCATATATTGCACCGTAATGCGCCTCTCCTGTTTGGTGTATTATTTCATATTTTTCTGTAAGTTTTGGCAGCATTGATATAACAAGAGTGTTTATTTGTTCGGCGCCCTGACTTCCTCCAAGAATTAGTATAATCGGTTTTTTTGTTGTTATGTTGAATTCTTTGTATGCTGTTGTAATGTCCCCTCCTCGCAAGTCTCGTGTAGGATTGCCTATGCGAACTACTTTATCTCCGCGTAATTCGGGGTAATCTCCCGGAAATGATACAACTATTTTTTTTGAAAATTTTGCGAGTACGCGGGTTGTAAGTCCTGATATGCTGTCAGATTCGTGAGATATAACAGGTATTCTAAAAAGCCATCCAATTACAACCACAGGAAAACTTCCGTACCCTCCTTTAGAAAAAATTATATCAGGCATGTAAAAGAACAAGTATATGTAGGATTGTACCAGGCCTATAAGTATTTTAGGCATATCAATAAGATATTGAAAAGAGAAATAACGCCGTAGTTTTCCTGTTACTATAGATTTTGGTTTTATATTATTGTCCGCAAAAAGTTGCTCGGCTCCGTTTGTAGAACCTATAAATATCATTTCCAGAGACTTTTTGTCACGTTGCGCTATTTTTTCAACCTCACGCGCCACGGCAATTATTGGAAATATGTGCCCACCGGTACCTCCTCCTGTGAATGCTATTTTCATATTTTATGATTTATTAACTTCTTTAGAAAGTTGCAACAATAACCCTACCGCCATTAGTGTAATTATTAATGATGAACTTCCGTAACTTATTAACGGCAACGTAACTCCTGTAAGAGGTACGATACCTATCATTGCTCCTATGTTTATAACTGCTTGTACGAAAAGCCATGTTGTTATTCCGGCTGCCGCAAATTTAGCAAAATCAGTGTTTGCACTACTTGCAATACGCATACCGCGCCATGCAATAATCGTAAAAAGAAGTATAACGATAGCCGCTCCTATAAAGCCGGTCTCTTCAGCCCATACAGCAAAAATTGAGTCGTTCATGGCAAGAGGCAGAAAGTTTTTCTGAGTACCCTGAAAAGGTCCCGCTCCCCAGATTTGCCCTGAGCCTACGGCTATTAGTATTTGGTTTATCTGGTACCCTATGCCAAAAGGGTCTGTTCTTGGATCAAGAAGGGTTTTTACGCGATTTACGCGGTATGGGGATATTTTAACAAATAGATACAAAGCAGCAACTCCTATACCCCCAATTGCCACCATCTCTTTTATTTTAGCACCCGCTGTGAAGTACATAGCTCCCGCAATTGCTACAACTATCCCAAGTGTGCTTAAATCGGGCTGGAGCATTAAGAGAAGCCCCATGCTTCCTAAAAGAACAATAAATGGGATAAAACTTTTTGCGCTACGCACCTCTTTAATATGCGATGCCAGCCATGCGCTAAAATATATTATAAAAGCAAGCTTTATTAATTCAGAGGGTTGAAACGTGGCGAACCCAAGATTTAGCCATCTTTTTGCTCCTCCTATTTCCAGTCCTAATCCCGGAACAAATATAAGCATCATTGCAAATACGGAGAGTAAAAAAATAGGTAAAGCTAATTTTTCCAGTTTTTTATACGGAAATTTATACATAACAAAACACATTATACCGCCTATTATAAATCCGTATGTAAATTGATGAACAAAGTACTCATAAATATTTTTAAAATTTCTGTTACTTTCTCCGGCTGAAGCTGAAAGAAGAGCAATTATACCTATAATTACAATTGCCCCAAATGTAAACAGGAGCACTTTGTCGGGTTGTTTATTTTTTCTTTTTGGCATATTTTTTCACTTCTTGAACAAATTTTTCACCGCGTTCAAATTCGTTTTTGAACATATTAAAACTTGCAGCCGCCGGTGAAAAAAGAACAATTTCAGGGTTAGAATCCATGCAAGCCTTTAATGCTTTCTCTAAATTTTCAACTTTTTGAAAATTTTTGTTCCATGTCCCTAGGCCTTTGGCCGGGATCTCGGTCGCCGAAGGCGACATAGGGATTTTCTGCTTACTGATCTCTGATTCTATTTTATCACTTGCTGTTCCCGGTAACAAAACCACAAAGTGCAGGTTTTTTATTTTTGTTCCAAATTTTTTGTAATCCAGATCCTTATCCTCCCCCCCGGATATTAAAGCGACTTTTTCACCCTTAAAATTTTCAACGGAACGCAGTGTGGCAAAGGGATTTGTTGCTGTTGTGTCATTATATATTTTTATGTTCTGTATTTTGGCAATAAGCTCTAATCGCCCCGGTAGTCCTTTAAAGTTTTTTATTTTTTCAAGAGCCTGCTTTTTGTCTATACCTAATATTTTAGATACTTTTAGGGCCATGCTTATGTTTTCTCTGTGCGTTATTTGCGAGTATTTATTCTCCACATCTGCCGGCGAGGAAATAATTACCTGTGATGGCGTATCTTTTCCTATATTTTTTAAAGTTTTTGGAAGTATCAAAAAATCGGATGTCGTTTGAAATTTAAATATATTTTTCTTTGCTTCTGTGTATTTTTCCATGCTGCCGTGGCGATTTAGATGATCTTCTTCTATGTTTGTTATAATGGCTATGTGGGGAGATTTTTTACTTGAATTAATATTCTCAAGTTGCCAGCTTGAAAGCTCAACGACACCCCAGTTGCGGGTGGCTTTATCCGCGTATTTTAACAAAGAAACACCGGGCATTCCCGCAATGTAAGCATTCGGGTCTTTTATTTTAAGAATCTCGTATATTACCCCCGTAGTTGAAGATTTTCCTTTTGTGCCTGTAACGCCTATAAGTTTATTTGTGTCTGCTATTTCAAAAAGTATTTCCGCGGAAGAATATATCGGAATATTATTTTTTCTTGCAATTTCCAGGTACTTTGAATTATTGGGTACTCCGGGATTTTTTAGTATCATATCAGCATCAATAAAATCTTTTGTTCTGTGTTTCCCCAGAACCCATTTTACGGGCACACCAGATGTCTTTAGTGTTTTGTTTATTTTTTCTATGGAGGGCCTGAGTTCTACCTCTTCTCGCAAGTCGGTTATTGTTAGTTTTGCTCCATGTTTAATAAAAAACAGGGCGTCTTCCACGCCCCCTCCAAGCAGACCTAAACCCATAAGGGTAATGTTTTTATTTTTAAAAATCATGACTTTGCAAGAATCTCACCCGCAACATTTTTTATCTTTCCTGAACTAAAGTTTTTGCGAAAACTACCCCCCCCCCTGGTATGAGATGTAAGGATGAGATTTAGAACTGTCTCTTCAGGGCTTTTGAGCTATTTCTCCCAATTTACTTCACAAAATAAGTAGGATTTATATTTCCCATAGCGATTATCATATCTGAATAAGAGTGCATATCCTCTAAGGAGTGTTATATTAAAATAGATTCGGATTTTATTTTGTATCCGGCATATCTACTAGCTATTATATCAAAATTTTGACTCTTTGCGGTTGTGTAAAAAAGCGTCTGTCCTTTTTTATTACTATTATTTAAGGATTTGTTTGCTTTTAAGACTTTTTTTGTCTGACGCGCTATGGCATCACCCGAGTCAAGCACCTTTATTTTTTTGCCCGTAATTATTTTAATTGTCTCTGTAATGAGTGGAAAATGAGTGCAGCCAAGAGCTAATGTATCCACATCTTTTGAAAGAAGTATGCTTAGTGGTTTTGAAAGAGCGGCAGAACTTTCTTTAAAATTACCAGTTTCTATTTCTTCCACTAAGTTAGGACATGCAATTACATAGACTTCTTTGTCCGATGCAAATTTTTCTATGAGCTCTGCCTGATACGGGCTTTCAGCTGTTTGAGGTGTGCACAGTACGCCTATTTTTCCGGTTTTTGTGAATTTGGCGCACGTCTTTATCACCGGAACCGTACCTACTATGGGTATATCAGGGTGCAATTGGCGCAAATATTCTAAAGCCGAAACAGTAGAAGTGTTGCATGCAATAATAATAAGTTTTACATTTTGTTGTTTAAACCATGAAACAATCCTGTCCCCTCTTTTGTGTATAGTTTCTGTATCCCGCAATCCATAGGGAAAATATTTTTTGTCAGCAACATAAATATAATCTTCATTGGGCAGAAGGTTTTTTACAGAGTTATAAATAGAAATCCCTCCGATGCCTGAATCATAAATACCTATAGCGGTCATACCTCCAGTATATAGTATATGGCGCTTAATATAAACAAAAACCCCCCGAAATATTCGAGGGGTAAAGGTGCTATTTAAGTTACCTGGGCTCAAGTTCACGCCATCCGGTTGGAAGTAGGGGTTTTCTTGTTATTTCTTTTTCTATAATCTCAATATATACATCTCGGGAAACATTAGACCGATACCCTTCTTTAATAAGCTCACCTCTTTTTTCTTCTGCTTCTTCGTGCGCATCAAAGGGTCCAAAAGATTCTTCTCGCACGCGTTTTGTTTCATATAATCCAATATTAGGACTATCGTGATAGATGCGATCTATTGTAAGTTTTACATAAAAATGTATTTCGATCAGATAGTTCATTATCTGCCTCCTTTGTCTGTACGGTTAAGCTCTTGTCTTTTCCTTTCAAGTTCTGCTTCCAGTTTTTTAATGTCATGACGCAATTCGTCTCCCCACGTCCTTCCTCTTCGCCAAAGGTTTTCTACTTTCCCATAGAGGGATCTTAAATTATCTGCTTCAAAGAAAGTTACTTCCTTTTCGTATACATGAATTTCAACCTCCCCACCTATATTAGTTTTATTTTTATATAGTTTCTGAAGTTCCCCCTTTTTTTCTTCCGCTTCCTCTTCCGTGTTGAAAGGGCCGTACTTTTCACTCTGCTTTGTTTTTCCACGGCTGTAGGTATATTTATCATATTCAATTTGACCTATCCAAAGCTCTGTATAAAAAATCACCTCTGTTACTGCAAACATATTGTCTCCTTTGTTTGTCAAATAACTTATATTTACATTTTGCTAAAACATTGCAAATAAATCAATAATTTTTCGTAAAAATACTGTACAAAAATATAGAAATGCTTTACATTAAGTAAATAAATGACATTAATTACTACGAAAATGATAGTAAAATTATGGATATATCAAGCATAAACGCAAATGAGAAAAAAGAAATACAGGAAGCATTATCGCTTTTCGGCCTTAACGACAATGAGCAAAATGTTTATCTTGAGCTTTTGGGAGTTGGTAAAATCACGCTTACTCCCCTATCGCGCATAGTGGGGCTGCCTTTGACAACAGTGCAGTCAATTTTAAAACGCCTTTCTGAGGCCGGGCTTGTGGAAACAACTTTTGTTAGATCGCGCAGAAGGTATATGGCTAAAGACCCAGCCGCGCTAAAAGAGGTGTTGTCGCAACAGCAGAAAGAAATATCAGCTGTGATTCCTTTACTGAAGAATTTGCAAAGCGAAAATATGGGTGCAGCGAAAGTCAAGGTTTATTTTAGAGAAAGTATTGCCGATATTTTAAATCAGGCGCTTGAGGCGAAAGATAAAACTATTTATGAGATAATGTCAGCGGGTGATTTTCAAAAAATTATGGGTGAAAGCTATCATTTTACAAAAAGGCGCCTTGAAAAAGGCGTGCATTTGAAAAGTTTGCGCATTGAAGAGCATGAGATAAAAAACTATTCAAAAGTAACGCACAAGCGTGAATTGCGCGAGGCAAAATTCCTGCCGCGAGAACTTACATTTCGCTCCTCTATTATGTTTTGGGACGATACAGTAGTCATATTTACAACAAAGCAAGAAGGGTTGTCACTGGTTATAGAAAGCAGAACCCTGCGTGAGACGTATCAACAGATTTTTGACCTCCTTTGGACAATAAGTCGCCCAATGGATACAGCAAAGGTTTAAAAAAACATTCCCACACTCTATATAGAGTGTGGGAATGTTTTTTTAAACACGACAATCGCTTGTCGTGTTTAACCAACTAAGCCTATTATGATACCCAGACCGGCACTTACTGCCGCCATTATCCAAAATCTCATAACTATTTTATGCTCAGGCCAGCCAATTGCCTGAAAGTGATGGTGTATAGGTGTTGAAAGAAAAAGCTTTTTCTTAAAAACTTTTTTCCAAAAGAGCTGCACTATAACAGAAAGAGATTCTACAACAAGCAGAAACCCTACTATAAGAAGGAGAAGTGCCTGGTCGGTCAATAATGCTATTATCCCCAGTGTTACCCCCAGCGACATTGAACCTGTGTCTCCCATAAAAAATCGCGCCGGCGGAACATTGAACCACAAAAAAGCAAGCAGAGAGCCTATGATTATAGCAACAAAGGCAGCCAGGTCATAACTACTCCCCATAAATGCCAGTACGCCATAACTTGCGAAAGCCATCATCAAAAGACCTCCCGCCAGGCCGTCTAATCCGTCTGCTTCATTTGTACTAAAAGCTGTTGCTACAAGTACAAGCATGAAAAACGGTATATACCAAAGACCAATATTAAAATCCCCGACAAAAGGAACATGTATCTCTGTCCATTCAAGTTTGAAATAAAACCACCATGCTCCCAAAATAGCTATTGCTGTATATAAAAGGAGTCGTTGCCTCATTCGTATCCCCCCTCCTTTGGGACCTATTTTAAAAATCCCTAAAAGATCATCCGCAAGCCCTATTAAAGCCGCGGTAAAGAAAGCCGCAAGCGGAAGATAAGTTTGGCCTCTGTTTAAAAAATTAAAGGGTGCAAGCAGGGAGTCGGGAAAAAATTTATCTATTCCCCAAAAAAATATAAGCATAACAAAAACCGTCCCCCATATTAAAATACCACCCATTGTAGGCGTTCCTTCTTTGTGTTGGTGAAGCTCCATAAAAATAGGCGCGTTTGCGTCTTTACGGATTCGTTTTCCTAATTTGTATTTATATAGAAAGTGTGTCAGTGCCGGAGTCCACAGTATTGTAAGCATGAAAGCAATACCGGCAAGACTTAGGACACGCACCAATTGAAGAGTGTTAAGTTCAAGCATGTTTTTATCCCGATACCGCCCGAATCTTTGATTCGCTTGCGGTATCGTGGATCCTCGACGCTATAACAAAATCAAAGATTTTGATAGCGTCGGGATTCGCTCCGCCTCACAAAATAGCTTTTAGCTTGTTAGCTTATTGTATTGCGCCGTAGGCGGAATTGGTTTTTAAAGCTGGAAGCTGACAGCTAATAGTTGAAAGCTAAAAGTGAGCCTGCCTGCCGGTTTACATGCCGATTGGCATGCAGGCAGGCCTGTCTGCATGCGTTCACGCACAGGCAGGCAAGGCGAGCTTATTCCTCCCAAATATATGCCTTCTTTACCCATTTAAGTAGTCTGGTTGTCTCTTGAACTCTGTCTGATGCATTTAAGACAACAACCATAAGGTAACGGGATTCGTTGGGTGTCCGTAAGACAATACTCATTGAAGGACCGGCTTCTTCTGTATATCCTGTTTTTCCCCCTATTACTCCCTCGTATGCCTCAAGCAGAGTGTTTAAGTTAATCCAATAGTGCACCATCTCTTTACCTTGTGTCTGTGTGGCATAGGATGAAGAAGCCATTATTGATGCAAGTTTTTCGTTTTGGGAAACAGTATAAAGTATTTTTGCAATACTGTTTGCTGAGGAAATATTTTGCGGACTCAAGCCTGTTGGTTCTTCAAAGTAAGTGTCTGAAATATCTAATTTCCGCATTTTGTGGTTCATGAGGGAAATAAAATCAAGAGAACCTTCAGATTTTGTTTCATTGTAATGTTCAAGTAATGCTACGCTGGCATCATTGCTTGATTCAAGTAGTAGAGCGTATAATAATTGTTCTACCGTAAGCTTTTCTCCTACAACTAATCCCCCTGCAGCTCCCTCTGTTCTTATCGCGCTTTGTGATATCGTAACGACCTCATCAAGACTCATGCTTTCATACGCAGTTAGAGCTGTTGCGAGTTTTGTTATACTTGCTATTGGCCGCACTGTAAAAACATCTTTCCCGTACAGTATTCTCCTTGTGGGCATTTCTATGGCCAGTGCTGAGGCGGCATCTATATCTTCAAATGGAATAGCCCAGTTCCTTGTAGGTAAAAGTTCCATTGCCGGATTGCTTCTCAAAAATCCTGAAAGCGTGGCATTCATTTGTATAGGTTTTGGCAACAATGCAGGTTTTGGATTGTACTGTTTTAAAAATTCATCCTGAGGTATAAGTTTTAACCGAAACTCTGAATTTTTCTGTGTATTTGTATTTTCTAATTCCGTATTTTCCGCATCTTGGAATGTTAAAGAAGCGAATAAGTCATTAAAGTTTAGATTTCCGTAAAAAAATACTAAAGATACAAGTACCGGAATAGAAACAACTACCCCTAAAATACCCAATACCTTTGGGTTCTTATCTTTAAGTTGTTTTAGTACTTTATTCACCAAGGGCGAATTAATCTTTTTTATTTTCATCCTTTTTTATTATATCTATACCTAATTCTTTAAGCTGTTTTTTTCCGACACTACTGGGCGCGTCCATAACAGAAGTTCTTCCCGAGCCTGTTTGGGGAAACGCCTGAACTTCGCGCAGATATTCTTCATTTCTTAATATCATAAGAAGGCGTTCAACGCCATAGGCAATTCCCCCGTGTGGCGGCGCGCCGTAACTAAAAGCCTCAAGCATGTGCCCAAAATCTTCTTTAGCGCTTTCTTCTGTATACCCCATAATTTTCAGTACCGCTTTAAGCACTTCGGGTTGATGCGCCCTTATGCTGCCTCCTCCAACCTCATATCCGTTGCATACAAGGTCGTACTGGGTTGTAAGTATACTCTCAATATTTTTCCCATCGTGAACATCTTTAAGAAATTCTTCCTTGGGCTGAGAAAACGGATTATGTGTAAATGTCCAGTTTCCATCTCCGTCTTTTTCAAAAAAAGGAAAGTCCACAACCCAGGCGAATGCAAGCACATTATTTTTTTTATCCTCTTCACTCCTGAGATCAAAACGGTCTTGTCCAAACTTTTCCATCGCTTCTTCGTAAGTGAAGACAGGAAAAGGCTCCTCCTTTATTTTTTGTCCCATAGATTTAAAAACAGTTGTAATCATCTCTTCGTTTAAAGCCATAACCTCATCTCTTTCAACAAAACTTACCTCAATGTCTATTTGCGTATGTTCAAAACCGCGGTCCGCTCTTAAATCCTCGTCTCGGACGGCACGGGCAATTTGAAAGTATTTTTCAAAACCCGCCACCATAAGTAGTTGCTTGTACTGCTGTGGTGATTGCGGTAGGGCGAAAAATTTTCCGGGTTGAAGGCGCGCCGGTACCAGGAAATCTCTGGCACCTTCAGGAGTAGATTTTGTCAGGAGCGGAGTTTCTATTTCGGTAAACCCCTTTTCAAACAAAAAATCGCGAGCTCGTCTTATAAGTTCGGATCGTAGTTTAATGTTTTCATTAACTCTTTTTCGCCTTAGGTCTAAGTATCTGTATTTAAGGCGTAATTCTTCTGATATGTCATAGCCATCAGAGTCTATAGGAAATGGTAAAGTTTCGGCTTTGTTTAGTACTGTAAATTCTTCAGCGGGAATCTCTACAGTACCGGTTTCTGTATCCGGATTCACCATGTTGTCTGGTCTTTTTTTGACTACTCCTGTTACTGAAACCACCCATTCGTCCCGAACGTTTTTTGCAGCCTCGTACGCCTCTTCATTTTTTGGAGTAATGACTACCTGGGCAATGCCGGAAGAATCACGAATATCTAAAAATATGAGCTTGCCATGGTCACGACGTGCGTCAACCCACCCGGATATAAGCACTTCTTCACCCTCTTTATTTGCTATATTTTGTATATTTACTCTGTTTTTCATCTTTTTATTCTTTTGTCTTAGGTAATTTCAAGGGAAGTTCTACAATAAAAGTACTGCCCTCTTCCTCCCCTTCGCTTTCTGCCCATATCCTGCCATTATGCCCTTCAACAATCATTTTTGCAACATATAATCCGAGCCCCGTGCCTGTTGCATTTTCTCTTTTACCCCTATTTCCCCTTTGAAAACTTTCAAATATAGAATCAATTTCACCAGGATCTATTCCAATACCGTTATCTTTTACATAAACCCTAACTTTTTTATTGTGAATATCCTCCTGCGCTATACGCACAGAAACTCCGCCCTCATTTGGTGTGTATTTTATAGCGTTATCTATAAGGTTACTTACAACTTGTGATATTTTATTTTCATCCATCTCTACATATAAAGGTTTTTCAGGTTTTTTCCAGTTGATTTCAATGTTTTTTGCCTGGGCAGATGTTTTTAAGTTTATGACTATCTCATCTACCATTTCCACAATATCCGTACTTAAGAAGCTATATTCAAGGGTTCCTTTTTCCGCGCGGGACAAATTAAGAAAATCATTTATAAGAGCAAGCATTCCTTCATTTGAGCGATACGCCTTACTTATCACTGCGAGTTGTTTCTCACTTAACTTGCCAAAACTCCCCTCTCTTAACATGGAAAGATATCCCTTTAAAATGGAGACCGGTGTTCGTAACTGATGGGATGCAATAGAAAGAAA
>JBBDKX010000013.1 GCA_040879145.1 Candidatus Spechtbacterales bacterium
GTTTTATACTTATACCTCTTATTTTAACATATAAAAAAACCTTCACTTATAGCGAAGGTTTTTACCAGAGCTTTTGATTAAAACTTGTAAGCTTAAATTTTCCTGAAACATCTTTGTACTGAGTTACAGCGCAATTTATGTTATCTATCGTTCTATGTTCATTTAAAAATCTTTTATCGTCCCAATTTTCAATAAAAGCCCTAAGAGAAAGAATGGTTATGAAGTGAGAGATCATCATTACGTTTTCACCTGCGTGTTTATTGCAAATGTTTTGAAACCACATTTCCTGCCTTTGCAAAATATCGGGTACGTTTTCTCCATTTGGAAAACGGTAATAGTAAATATCCTGTAGGTTGTGCAATTTTCTTTGTTCGGGGTTTAGCGCAAAGAAAACTTTAAAATCGCCGTAAAGGGCAATTTCCCCTATCTCCTGTTCCCGTATTTTAAGATCACGTATTACCGGAACATTTCTAAGCTCGGGCCAGACTTTTTGCATTTGCTCCAAGGTTTCAAGTGTACGTTTGTAGGGTGAAACATAAATTACATCAGGTAGTTCATTTGTGGCTCTTAAGGCGTAGGAAGTTCCTCTTGGCTGTTTTCTGCCGGTAAATGTCAAACGACTTTCGTGGTCTGCAATAAACGAACCATATTTTCCTTTAAAGCGTTGCGCTAAAAATTGTACACGCGGAGAATCCGGATTTTTATCGTATTCTATAAGAAATTGTCTATACAATTTTTCGTTGTGCAGTTGTTCGTGCCAGGAGTTTAAGGTTGATTGCCCGTGTCTGATGCACGTAAGCTTTGCCGGGTGATTCAAGGTTTAAACCTCCTCTCTTTTGTAAAAAGAACATTTATGATGATAATACTAAAAAACAGCTTGTTTAGCAAGGTTGAAAAAAATGTTATTTGTGCTAAAATATGTTTGAACATTTGCACATCAGCAAATATAGTGTAAAATGTCCTTATATTCCGCGATAGCTCAATGGTAGAGCAGCTCCCTGTTAAGGAGTTGGTTGTAGGTTCGAGTCCTACTCGCGGAGC
>JBBDKX010000014.1 GCA_040879145.1 Candidatus Spechtbacterales bacterium
TCAATTCCCATAAAGAGAGTTATGGGGTCAAGATATGGGGTTGTGTATGGAGTAGGTGAAGATGGTGGCGGGGGTGGGGGGGGTGAAATAGGGCCTGTACATCGCGGATCAGCTGTTGCACCCGTAGAGCACCTCGTAGGACTATAGGATAGAGTCTTCCATTCTTCTAAGTTGGTGGGGGTTGGTTCTAAACAACCTTCGTAATCCAGATCTTGCCATGTAGCCCAACATCCGGGGTAGTTATAACTGCACCTCTCGCAAGTTCCCGGAGTAGAAGTTGTGCATCTTAGATCTTCCGCTTCCCCTGTCTCGCAACCTATGGGGCTATAAGCTACTGAGTTTTGTTCTTCTGATGTTGTGGGCGCGGCGCAACCACTTTCATCATAGTCAAACCATGCAGCCCAGCATCCGGGGTGGTTAAGACTACACCTTTCGCAAAGATTTTCTGTAGGTGTGGGTGGAGGCGGTGGAGGAAGTGGTGCGGTACACCTAGAATCGTGAGTCTCTCCAGTTACACAGCCGGGTGGGCTGTAATTTAATGAATTATACTCAGTTGAGGAGTTGGGAGAAGAACATCCACTTCCATTATAATCGTACCAAGAAGACCAGCATCCCTGATACGTATCACTACATCTTTGGCAAAGTGTTGAAGAGGAAAGTGGTGGGGGTGTTGAGGAAGGGGGCGGAGGTGGCGGCGAACTTGATGGAGCACAGGCCTGCCCTGTACCAAACGATACCGATTGACAAGTTAAACCGTCGGAACAAGTTTGTCCTGATGAACAATCCCCCCACTCTCCTGTGCTAGCATCTACAACACCTACAAAATAAAAATAGGCTGCAAAAATTAACGCGACAAAAAAGATAGCGACACCAATATACTTTAAAAATTTATAGTTTATCACCATATTAAAAAGATTCAATTTGCATTTCCTTAATTATTGTTTTTGCATCTATCCTTGCTTGATCCAATATGTTGCCCTCACTAATTACTATAATATATTCTCCACTTTGAAAATCGTTTATTTGAACAGTTTTTTGGTGGTATCTGGAAGGCGGCTCGGGAAAATTCTCTCTTTGCTCTTCGGAGGCCTCTTGAAGAGCTCGATGATAATCATTTAATTCTATTTCATGAAAATCTTCGTTCTTTTCTGCTCTGGATATGAATTCTGTGTCTTCATCCGTAAGAACAAGTCTTATTCTGGGTATTTGGGGGTACAATTCATATAAAATATCTTCAACCTTCAGGTAAATCAAATTCCCATAAATTTCTGTTATTTCACCGGCAACTACATGCCTAACTTCCGGCTCACTTACGTTTTGATTTGTTTCTGTATTCTTTTCTTCACTTAAGTGTTCACTTTTTTCCCGATTTGAAAAAGAAACAAAAGTGTATACTAAAAATCCTACAACAACTAAAGCAGCTGCGGAAATTATCCAATATTTTTTAGCAGTCAATTCAGATAAAAAACTCATAACTTTAAAGATTAAAACTCAAAAGAAACCCTTCTCCTTTTTTTATAATATCACTGAAATTACGGCTTGTTGGTGTGGATAAACGAGAGGTAAACCCAAAAATAATATTCTTAAATAAACTCACGGGAGTTATCTCCTTAAACTCTTCCGGAAGCGGATATTGACCCACGACTATCTTATCTATACTACACTGCCCGGCACCTGAATTAACATCCGCAGCGAGTGCGCCATCTGTAGCTGTAAGACGTACTATATAGAGCCCCGCGTCTGTTATTTCTACCTGCGGATTTTGTTCACTTTCACACCCCGGATTTATGCATGTCATGGTAGGAGGAGGGTTTAAAGGCAATTCCCAATCCCAGTTTTGCGCACCCGCTCCAGCGTCAAATGTGGTTAGGTCGCTAAAATGTATCTGCGTAGGCACAGCGCAATCCGGTTTTGGTGTTACCCCGTCACTTTCAAAACATTCCCAACTAAAATCAGGTTCCGGATACGGATGCAAAGATGTGGTAAATGACTCAGCAGGTATGGTATCGTCTTGATACACAACCCAGTCTGAAAATTCACCTTCTGAATCATAAACCTGCACTCTCCAGTAATAGTTAGTACTAAACTCCAGTGTTCCATCTCCATCGGCTACAAGGTCGTCAAATTCATGGGTTGCAGGATTTGCGATGGTCACAAACCTCTCCTCAGCCCCGCTTCTTACAATACCCGAATCAAACTGAATAATACCTCCGGGACCGCTTGGTACCCATATGTCCGGTAATGTAGATACCTGTATTCTGTAACCGCATAAATCTCCTGTGCAAATATCTCCATCTTCGGAATCTCCAAAATCCCAAGAAAGCCTCATCTGCGATACGCACACGGGACCGGACGAAGCTGAAAAAGATATATTTAGGTTAGTAACTGAAGGCGCGGCATTAAAAGAGGTTGAGCGCACGGCATAAGATTCTGTGGAGGTCGTATCTGTTGTGCTATTGAAACTCATCCAACCCATAACTTCGTCGCCCCACGCCCAGCCTTCAAATGCTTCAATGCTCCCGTCAAAAGTAACACCGCCATATGCGGGAGCTCCTCCCGATGTATCTTCATCAAAACGTATCCAACCATCCCAACCACCTCCATTTGAAAGGGCGCGCGCCCAACCTCTTAAGTTTTGCCCCTCAAGGCGGGCTATGGGACCACTACCTCCGTCAAACGGTGGCGCAGGCGGGTTTCCAGCATCTGCTCTGTTAAATGTTATCCAGCCTATGTTACTGCTCCAAGCATATCCTGAAAGGTCGCCTGTCGGGGTGTCCAAAAACACACCATAGTCAAAAACCACATCAGTTGTATTGTCTCCCTCGCACAGTCCTGAATCTACAAAGCCATTTTCATCAGTATCGCAATCCTGAGCATCAAAACTTATCCACCCTATATTACTGCTCCATGCCCAGCCGTAAAGATCGGCTGTTATAGCATCTACAGTAAAGGTTCCGTTAGTTGTACCAAGCACAGTAGAAGAACACTCCCCTCCCGGGCTGTCACACACAAAAACGTAGAAATCATTAACTCCTATATCATTACTCGTTGTCTTATACGTTAAAATTATAGAGTTTGCCTCATCGTTGCTAATGTTTGACGGTCCAATCCACGCATCACCCGGGCAACCCGGTGTAGAACCTCCCACAACAGCGTTGGTTTTACAAACAATAGCGCGAGCCGAATTTCCTTCCGGATCTGTCCAGTCTATTTCAAAAGTTATATTCTCTCCTTGTGTTACAGTGGGATTGGGACCGACGGGATCTGTTACAACACCTGTAACAGACGGTGGGGAGTTGCTTTGGACATAGTCCACATCCGCATACAAACGCAAAACACGCACCGTATCGGCAGATACATTTATTTGGCGTACAAGCTGAACGCGCAGGTCGCCATCACTGCCGTAAGGACCTACCCATGTAAGCGTGTACTGCTGGTCTGTTGTGGGTAAGGTTATACTCTGCACTCCACGATAAGATCCGCCTATAAATATATTTACATCTATCTCATCGCAAGCACCCGAACACCCACCCTCACTGTATGCCCTGAAATTTACTCTTACCTCGTTTACCTGACTGGTCCCCGCGACAGATGTCATCTCAAACTCTTCAATCTCGCCACCGCCGCCATTGTCATCGTATATGTAATCTGTAAAATCATAACTTACTTCATCTAACACAGCCCAATGCCCGCTTCCGCAACTTCCGCCCGAGCAACCGTTAAATTGCGTGCTTACATCACTCTCCGGATAAACTCTTCCTGTAGTTTGATAATCGGCAAATACGCTGTTATCCATAAAAAACAACGCAGAAAACAAAAAAACTGAAAACACCATAAACAACGCAGAAAACAGGTGTCTTTTAGTAATTCCAGAAAAACTTTTTGCCAAAATATCCATATTCATCGTTTAATCTATTTTAACACAATAAAAACACACTAAAATACAGAGATTAAATTTTACTTATATTCCACATCAGTGCGGCCTTCTGTGATAATTACTTTTTTGTTAATATCTAAATTTTCAAAAATCTGCACAATGCCACTCGGCCACCTAATTTTTACCTGCTCTATATTGTCCGTATTGCCAAGACCAAATATTGGCCATGGGCTTGATTGTCCTACATAAGAAGATCCATTTATAATTTCTTGCATTTGTGTTTTACCTCCACTTGTTAAATAAATACGTGCTCCTATGGCGTCTCTATTGCTTTTTGTTCCTATAAGCTGAAATTTTACCCAATTATTATTGTTGGGTGTATTTTTATATAAAATAGAATGCCCATTAGGGTGTCTCTCTCCACTAAGCTGAATATAGACGTCGGGAAAGCCGTCGTTATTGTAATCAGCCATAGCTGTAGAATACGTTGCGTCATTTCCATAATCAAACCCCAAAATTTGACCTTTTTTTACAAAAGTGCCATCGCCAATGTTTTCAAAAAACTCCCCTTCATCTGTTGGCTTCCTTCTTGATCCTACATAATACCTCGACCTCATATGGGGACTGCCGTTAACCAGCAGAAGATCCAAATCACTGTCGTTATCATAATCCAAAAAATGAGTCCCCCACCCAACTCCTGTGTCGTCTGCCTCTGTTTCCTTAACAATGTCTGTAAACGTACCATCGCCATTGTTGCGCCAAAAGGAGTTACTACCCATGTTGGTAATATATATATCCAAAAAACCGTTGTTATTATAATCAGCGACAGCAGCACCCATATTAGATGATTCATTAGGTTCACACAAACCCGCCTCCTGTGTTACTTGTGTAAATGTACCATCGCCATTGTTGTGATAAAGCGGGCTTAAAAAAGTATCCGAAACTACAAAAAGATCTATTTGATTATCGTTGTTATAATCAAACCATATCGGCTGAAAAGGAGCCTTGAAATTTATCGCGCGGCCTATTTGGCTGTTGTTGTAAAAATCGCAGTCTAAGATGCCGTCCACTCGGCCGGCCTCTTCTGTGACATCTGTGAAAGTACCGTCGCCGTTGTTCCTGTATAGGATATTCGGCTCATTAAAGTAATGCACGGGTACAACTCCTATTTCTGAACCCATCAAAATGCTGAGATTTATCACATATAAATCTAAATATCCATCGTTGTTATAATCAGCCCAAGAGGCACTTGTGCTGTGGTAAGAGTCTGCGAGACCTGATTCTTCTGTAACATCTGTAAATGTGCCGTCACAATTACCTTTATATAAAAAATTGGATTGTCCCGGAGTATTTATATCTTCACGCGGACCGCTTCTGGGAAAAAATACATCAAGACACCCGTCATTATTATAGTCCGCAAAAAAACCGGGGGCTTGGAAATATGCTCCGCTTTCACTTGATGCAACCATTTTAAATGTTCCATCCCCTTCATTTTTATACAATCCATGAGATGTTAGAAGGTCTATGTTTCCATCTGAATTATAATCGCCCCATGACACCCCCCTGCCTCTTTCAATCCCCAACCGAAGCCCGCTCTCTTTTGTTGCATCCATGAAATGTTTCACCTGTACTTCGCCTTTTAAAAATTTAACTATTCCAGCAACCGCACTCTGGGTTTTCAAAAGTAAAAAATCCTTCACTACTCTAAAATTGGAGTACCTTGTCTTAAACTTATTTTTCTGAAAATCGGTATCCAAATGTATTTGTGTATCATTGTTTTGAAGTATCTCTTCCGCAACCCACTTCCCTATGTGCGTGCCTGCAACGACATCTGAATCAAAATTAACCCCTGCCAAGAGGACAGAATTCATAGAATCGGTAGCAAATTTAACCCAAAGATCGCGTTTTTCTGGCACAAGCAAACTAAGTACCTCTGATGCAGCAACAGAGACTGCTGCATCAGAGGAAGGGTACGAAGGATAAGACGGGTTGCTATACAAAATATTAAGTCGCGGTATGCGCATAAAGGGTCGTTGTACTAAGTGTGTGTATTTCACATCCCAGACCACAATAAGAGAATCGGCTATGCTTTGAGAAAGCAACTTTTGATATTGGGCATATGTTGCATCATCCAAGGTTCTTCCTAATTCTATGTACAATATATTCTGCCATATCCCAGCCACCGTTATTGTTTCCATGCTTATTATATTATCCACACCTCGCCAGAAAAAAATACCCTCTTCTTCAGTGGGTTGGCGATGATCTATTAAATGCTGTGCTCTATTTATTTCAACAATATCCCGCAAACTTCCCCTTTTTGGAGGTGGCGAAACATCTACAAAATTTTTATCCACTATCCACGTTTTCCATTCCCCCGCGGCAGCGCCTTTATCAACATTACTTTCATTTTGTACATACCAACTATCTTCTTTACGTGTTTCTCCATTCCAAACAATATTAAAACCATCATCCTGAAGACGGTCTGAGTATACATTAAAAACTTCTCTTGCTTCATCGTTTAACTCCGCTTCCTCAAAATTAAATGATATTAATACGTCAGATATCTCTCGTGTTTTTTCGGGAAAAAGAACCTTTAAAAATTGAGCTGTTACAACATTTGCCTGTTCTTGGCTATTTGTCTCATTCAAAACATCTGCATATATTGATGCCGTATACGCCAAGTAGCGCGCTACCACAGGAGGAGAGGCTTCTTTGTGTTTGGTATATTTTATCACCTCTGCCGTCCAATCACGGGAATAAAGCCGATTTAACGAGTAAAATCTACTACCGTAGAACTCAGCCATAACATATGGCTCCATATTACCTTCCACATAGACCTCAGAGTTAAAAAGATTTTTTTCGCTAAACACTTCGAACACCGCAAATATTTTACTGCTTAAAAAAAACCCTGCCACCACAGTCAGGATAAAAACCGCCCACACAGCAAAATTTTTTCTTGCACATCGAGAGGAAATATTATCCCACCACCTGGAAATCACTCTCAATTTGCGGAATAATTTTTTCAATAACATCATGCTGTAAATTTAAATCTTTATACAATTTTTTAACCCCCGTGCCTAAAATCCCCATATAGCACTCGTTTTTAAACTCTCCCACTGCTTCGCATAAATTTATTTTTTTCACAACATCGCGTTGTATTTGTGAGATATTGCCTTTTCCTATATCAACACCGGCATACTCCGAATCGATAAACAAACCAATACCTCCTCCCAATCCTCTGTAGCAGTGATTTATAACACCTTCGTTTTGCGCATCTTCAGAAACTTGAGTACATATATCTTTTCCTTCCTCTACATTTCCTGACAAAAATTTAGTGGCCACATCATTTATACCTATTCTATAAACAAAAAAATCATAGCACTCATCTTTATTACCCTCACCGAGAGAATCGCATTCAGCAAAAGATTCTTCGTATCCACCCTCCTTAAACTCCGAAAACAAAAACATATTATGTCCTATGCCTGTGTAACAATAGGGCAACTCATTTACAGGCAGGATACTTTTACACTCCTCAAACGGAGCCGAAAGGTCAGGATCATTAAATGTAACATACTTGTATTCTTTTTGAGGATATAGGTTAAAATTATCTTTTCCAAGTTCATCCAATATCCTAAGTATCGAATAGGTATATTTATCATGCAACAAGTGCCCAATCTCATGCGCGCAGGAGTGCTCGCTTCCTTTAGGACAAACCTCATAAAACTTGGATAAAAGATCGGAGGGATATCCTTTATCTAAAGCGTTTCTTTTATACAAACCCATCATGCATGCGCTTGTACACGATGGCGGACAGTAATTAATTAATTCAGAAACATCTTTTTCAGATCCTTTTTCTGCGATAATATCACCAACAGCATGATAAAAAGTATGACAGTTGGTACCGAGTATGGCATAAGAGGCATCTGCACTTTCAAAAGAAAGGTGCTGAGATTCTATCCATGGAAAAAAATCATCATTACTCCCCTTATAGTGTCCCGATATTGCATTTTTATAGCAAGAAAATCTAAGTTGAGTTTCCAGTGTGTTGCACCCCTCAACGGCCAAGCTAAATTTTTGACCGCTTTTCTCTTTAAAAATAAGGGTGGCTACCACTATTACCAAAATTAAAAAACCTATATATGCAATATTTATTCTACTGCTTTTCATTATTCTATAACCCTTATGGTGCCTGTACTAAATGGTCTTAGGTGATCATGATACTTCCAGTTATCTACTCTTTCAAACACAAAACCCCAGGCTTCATTAGGAGCCATTGGTTCAAGGGGGTCAAATTCAGAATATATAGCATGAGTTGGATGTAGGTCAGACGCAGGCCACACATATTTATCACTTTTATTAACCCAAACGACCCTATCTCCCTTATTAACACTTAAGTCCTTGGGAGAAAATTCGCCTGAAGCTAAAATCTCAACAACACTATCTGTATCTTTTATTTGTTCTTCTGAAAAAAATACGCTATTTTCTCTTGTGTTTACAGAATCTCTATCTCTTAAAACAAAGAACACTGTAACAACGACGAGAAATAACATAACCAGAAGAATTGCTATCCACTTTTTCATATTTTTTGTTTTTTATTTTTTGAAGTTCTTTTATTGGCAAAAACAAAACCCGTAAGCAAACCGCCCGCCAAACCTGCGATAGCCACAATAAAATACTTATTTAAACCATTCTGTGCTGTCTTATTTAAACCATTCTGTGCTGTCTTATTTTCCACTACACTTAAAGAGAAGACTTCTTCCGCGAGTTTTGTGCTATTGTTTTGATATCTTACATTCAGCTTATACTCTCCAGCTTCAGGAAATGTATAAGTTAAAAGTGTTCTACCAAAATTAGGCTTATGTATGCCGGAGGCAAAAACAGTTTTTTGATTTTTTTCTATCCGTACCCATATATCTGTAAACTCAATCTCTTCTCCATTGTCGTTTCTTGACAGCGAAAAATCTAAAGCGGCACTTGAACCCTCTTCTATGACTGGTGGTGTGTATCCAATATCAATTTTGTAGTCACCGGATATTTTTTCCAAACTTGCACCCGTCCCATGTCCATAAGCAGTATGCGTGTAACTAAAAAATATAAAAACAAAAAATAATAAAATATTTATTTTTTTCATGTTATCCTGTGTGTTTTATCCTTCAACTAAAAATATACCAACAGCTCTATCCAGATCATCACAAGAATATCCATATAAGCCCGGGCCATGTTTAAAATCAACATCTACACTAAACGTACCGCTCGCTGGTATCCTAAAACGATCTTCAGGGCTCAGTGTTATAAAATGCTCACTGTTGTCGTTGTTTGTTACCATCACACTCTCATTCATCGCGACTTTTAAAACCACCGGTTCAGCACTGCACCCTGTAATATTCAACGTGCCACTAACAGCCTCATTGCGAACCCTTTCCAAATGAAGATCTTTATCTTCTTTTGGGGCATCGGGTCCGGGGAAATTTAAAACAGAATCTTCCTCTATTGATTTGGTATTATTTTGTTGGGTTGTATTATTTTGTTGGGTTGTATTACTTTCCGCATCTTTTGTAGTACCAGGTGCAACACGAGAATTGTATATTTGGAAACCTAAAAATACTGCAGATCCTATTAACAAGCCTAAAATCACTGTATATAAAAGATTATTGTTTAAAAATTTGGAAATAATGTCTTTAAAATTCTTCATAGTTTATCTTAACTTTAATTTTAACCTGATATAAAAACTATACCCGCAGGGTTATTTTGCCCCCCGCATGAATACCCATAAACACCCTCTCCTTCAAAAAATGGTATCTCAGAACCTTCTTCAGGCTCTAAAACAAGTTCCATATTTTTTGGTTCATAAAAATATAGTGATACTGATGCGTCCCCTTTGTTTATAAAACCTACATTTCTATCCACACTATGTAAAACAAATGGGTTCAGTTCGCAATTTTTTTGTATAACAACGATTTGTGTTGTACTAACCGACAATCTTCGCAAGTACTCCATATATACATTTTTTTCTCCTTGTGATGCTCTCGCTTCGGGAGTATTAAATGCCACCGCTTTTTCTTCAGGTGAAACACTCGCTGGTTGTTCATATCCAAAATAATTTTTTTTACCTATGTTTTTTTCAAAATCTTCAGAAAAATCGGCGGGTTGTCGATCTGTTATTTCTTGCGACAACTGATTGCCTGTATCACTTGGATTATGCGGAGAAATAAACAACCCATAAATAACGGCTCCAAGAGTAGAAGAAACGACCAAGCCACCGACAACCAACACGTACTTTAAAATATTTTTATTCATATTACTAATTATTATATACACATTATAACCCTATTTTATACTCAACACAAATACACTATCACTATCTATAGCAAACCTCTTGATATTCTTCACTTACGTTTTGACATACATGATTTGCTTTTTCTGCAGAATAAAGACCATGAACTATTCTAAAAAGACTTTCAAAACACATTGTCTGTATATTTCGCAACCCTTTAACACTCTCGCAAAATTCAATACCTTCCTCAGCCTCTAACCCTGGAGTGCCGTGCTCTAATATACCATCAACAACCCCTTCAATACATGTACTGGCAAGCTCTGGTGAAAAAGTGTCACATTCCCGCACTACCTCAAGAGGCTCGTTTTTATCTTTATACAACATGGCTATAGCTGCCAAGTATTTTACAGCCACCGCTAACTGCTTATTATCCTGAATGTTTTTTGTATAAGAAAGTGCTTTTTTAAAATCATTATCCGATATCCATAAAAGCAAAGAGTTCATATTGCCATAACAAGATCGCTTATATTCTTCTTTTTGATTATGGCACAACCAAATAGGGTCGCTCTCATTTATAGCAAAACCCTGACTTCCCTCAATATACATATTGGCTACGCCGTTAAATACACCGGAAGCACATCTAAATAACTGTTCCTCATTTGAAGATGTTGCTTCACAAAGCGGAAGCGCAAAGCCCACAAGCGCCGCCTCATCGGACAAATAGTTATTGCTTGCGGAAGCCAAATCAAGAATACCGTGCCCTATTCCGTGGTGACATTGATATTGAGCGTCAGGCACATCTTTTGATAACTTCTCTCCAAAATAAGCGCATACATCTGCAGCAGTTGAAATATCGCCATCTATTGTAATAACCGCCTCCATAAAGCCGTGGAAAAAGCCATTCGCGCAACTATAGGCCTTATTGCTTAAAACAGATTCAGGATCATCAAGATATAAATTATAGGCCAAAATCCCTATATTGTGTGCCATGGCATGACACGAATGAGCAAACTGAGTATTACTCTTGTATAGCTCCCCCAAAAGATCCAGTGATGCATCTAATCCTTCCTCCTCCAGCGCTTGAGCCAAGCGTAAATCCCAACATTTTTGAGAATTTAAATTTTCCTCACAAGCATCTTTTGCTGCGGTGGCGGCTCCTTCATCCAATACCACTATTCTCCCAACAAAACTTGGCGCTAAATGGTCGTGATAATTCCAAATTCCGGGAACCTCAAATACAAAACTCCAGGTTTCTCCTGCTCCCACAGGCTCACCTGGATCAAATTCCGGATAAATGGCGTGAGTCGGATGCAAGTTGGATGCGGGCCAAAACGACCTATCTCTTTTGTTTACAAACCTAACCTCTTCACCTATTTTTACGGTTACCTCTTTTGGATAAAAACCGTCATTGCGAAGCTCTACTGTGGTGTGTTTAGAAATTATAAAATATTTTTGAAATAAAAAAACAACCGACACTACAGCAAGAATGGTAAACAGGGCGTAAGGTATTTTTTTGTTCTTTATCATAATATTTTTACTATATCATGCACCTATCTTCTTTAAAATCCGTACCACAAACCTCCTTTGCGTACTTGCGCATATTTGGCTCTGCAGCAAACGAGTTCGATGCGCCTGTTCGACACATAACTATTGATTGTAAACTGGGCATTTGCAGACAAATTTTTATAGTATCTTCGATGTTATATCCCGTTGAAGGAGCTGCTATGTTCCCGACACCTAAAAAACATTTATTTCTGTATTCTTCTTTATAAACATTCACGCAAAGATTTCCCATATCCGTGTAGGGCACCTGGCCCATATTTTTCCACCACTGTGGCAATGAGTGATAGCAAGAATTTTTAAATTTTTCGGGAACATTTTCGCTATCACATGGATAATAAGGATTGTGAGCTTCATATTCTCTTGCGCGTAGCTCTTCAGAAAAAACATTTCCGGGAAAATTAAATTCCATGAACACTCCTCCGCTACATCCAAAATTACCTTCTTCTTGCAGTGTCATCTCACACATTTCAAGTGCTTTTTTTAAATTTTTGTGTCCAGCAAATTCAAGTACTCCATGCCCTATACCATGTTGGCAGGCATTTAAAAAACCGTCAAAATTATCCGCACACACATTATTCAGCTCTGTGATTATAGATATACCCTCTTGACTTAAGCTACTCAAAAAAAATCCGTGATAACACCCGAAGGCAAAAGTCTCGTCACACACAGCAAGTCCACTTAATCCCTCCTTTTCATAAAGAAGCTCCCCTATTATGTGGGCTGCGTTGTGCTGAAGTTCATAACTTTTATCATTGTACTCCTTTTTAAATTCCTCATAGCTCTCTTCCTTGCCTTTTTTGTCTATACGCTCACTCCACTCATCGTATAAAATAGTGAAGTAATTAGTTGAGTTAGCAATTTTTGTTTCCTCTGGATGCGCGGACTGCTGATTTAAAAAAACATACCAAACTACAAATAAAATACATAAAAAAAACATGTAGATAAAACTCTCTCTTCTATTGTGGGGCATTATTCGGGAAAACATATTAATTCAGTAAACTTAGCATCTATACCGGCGCAAATTTGTCTTGCTATTTCTTTTTCACCGTACGCATAAAATCTCCAAGCACCACCTATTTTACATATACTTTTATATTTTTCCTCTTTAGTATCTCCGCACCACAAAAACACCGCATCTTTTTTATAGTTATTCTTCGATACTGCAATGCTACCCACACCTAAATAACAAGCTTCCTTTTCAATACTGGCGTTCAATTCTTGACACAACCGGCCTATCTTTTTAAAATCGTTATTAAATATCTGTACCCAGTACGCTGTTATTTCAAAATAGCATGACGACCTGAACTCAGAAGGTACAATAGTGTTACATGGAAAATTATAGTTGTTGGGGTCAATTTTGCGTAAAGTAGTTTTTGCGACTCCGGGAGAAAAAACTACAGGGTAGTTATATTCCATAAAAACTCCTGCCGTGCACCCAAAGAGAGGATCGGGCTGAAACGTAAGCTTGCAAACTTCAAGCGCTTCAACTAAATTTTGATGTCCCAAAGATATTAAAATCCCATGCCCTATGCCATGTTGACACCCTGTTGCGTTTCCAGGATATTCCGTTATGCATATTTCATCAAGATCTTTTACAACGCCTACCCCTTGATCTGCCATAGCCTTTATAAAAAAACTATGATAACACCCAAACGCAAAAGATTCATCACACACTGCAAGACCATTTAAGCCTTCTTTTTCATACAAAAGTTCCCCCATGATGTGGGCCACATTGTGTTGGGTATCAAAATCTGCAAAAGCGTATTCTGTTTTAAATTTAGAATAAGCTTTTTGGGATCCAAGGTTGTCCACGTTTTCAGACCAAATATTACGATCCTCTTCATAAGAAAACTTTATTGCATTATCATACTCACCTACGTCCGTTTTCGTGTTGGCCTTAAAAAATTCAAGTGAAATAAAAAGAGTGCTTACAACAAGTATTAAAAAAAACACAAGTATTATTTTTTTGTCATGCAGATTTTTCATGCATTTCCATCGGGATTATCAAACACCGGATCATTATATGGGGATCCAGTTGGTGGTGAGTAACAATAGGTTTTATATTTGTCAGGTATTTGCGTACAAATATTTTCCATTTTTTCCGAAGAACCGTAATCTCTATTCATTTGACGAATACCCTCTTTATAGCAAAGTGTCCTATTTTCTTGAGTTAAGTATTCCGAAGCGCAAAAATCTAATATTTTTTTATACTGTTCTCCCGGCTGTCCATGAGTCATTATTCCAAGCATGGTGCCTCCCAAACAAATATCTTCTTCCTGCCCGTTAAACCCGTCCTGACAGGCTACAATATATTTTTCTAAGTCACCATTTGATTGAACATCTTTACCCGCCATAACAGATGGTACAACCCATATAACAAGGTGTCTTGTCTTTGTGTCTGTAATATTTTTTATATACTCCGGAAGGCGCTCAAGCTCCCAATTAAGAACATGGTCAAGTTTTGGAGCAAACTCTCCATAACACGCTTTCTTGTATCTGTATGGCTGTGTTCTACACACTGCAAAAATATCATCTGAATCATAGGAAAGACCAAACTCTTTTTTATCCGCAAACCCAGCGGGAACTGTATACACACCCGTAAGACATAGGTTGAGATTTCCAAAACTATCTCCAAATATTCTTTCGCACATCTCGACTCCCGGAGCTATCATTGCTTCAAAATCCCCCCACGTTTCAGGAGGTGCGGGATCTTCTGTAAACCCGTGCCCTATACCGTGATAACAATTCCAGCGCCCCATATCTCCCAACTGCTCTTCAACTTTATCACAAAAAGAAAGGGCATATTCTACATCAGGATTTTCTCTCAACAGGCTCTCCAAAAAACCGTGGTAAAAACCGTAGCCACAATAGGATGTAGATTCAGTTATTGGGAAATCCTTTCCTTCCCGAAAAAGATCGTAAGCCGCCTCTCCTATTGTGTGTGCTGTCCAGTGACATGCACGTGGCAAATTACCTTCTTCAAACGAATCGCTCATTATTTTATAAGCCGCATCAATACCCTCTAAGTGAACGGTGTCTTTAATAAGTTCATCAAAACACCTTCCGGCATCCTCGCCATCGCAATCATACTCATCTTTGCGCGAAGATTTATCGCTTGCCACAACCGTTATCTCTCCCCTATACGAAGAATTTAGATGATCATGAAAAGGCCAGGATCCGGCTGAAAGAAAAGTGTAGCTCCAACTTTCATCAAAATTAACTGGTCTTTCAGAATCAAAACCATCCAAATACTCATGTGTTGGATGTGGGTCACTAGCCGGCCAAAAATCCTGATTTCGGGTGGTAACAAATTTTATAGTATCTCCTTTTCTTATGGTAATGCTTGACGGGTAAAATCCCTCCTGCCTAAGTTCCACGACGTGAGTATTGTTTTCAGGATTTGCAGATTCAAAAAAAACAAAAAACATACCCGCCACTACAACCAGCGCAGTTAAGCTACTTATATATACGTATTTTGCTTTTATCTTTTTGCTAAAAATTAAAAAATTCATAACTACACATCACTGCGTGATAAGCATTTTGTTTTCCATTCAAAAGGCATTAAATTGCAAAAATTCACAAAATCTTCTGAGCCAGGCTCAAAATTAAAAGTTGAATAAACCACCAACTCTTCAAAACATGTTTCCCCGGCACCATAATTATATGCTCTATTGCAAAGATCAACAGACTTTTGCATTAGTCTAAAATCTGTCTCCACCATGCGTGCTGCAGCGTTTCCAAAACACTGCCCGCGCCGATGCTGTATAAACTCGCTACAAAAATCCACAATAAGGTCTGTTTCAAAACGCAATTGGGCGGTTACTACAAAAAACCCTCCGTTGTAACATCTTTCTCTATAAGAACCTTCGGGAAGTTCATTGCAAAAAACACTAAGCCCTTGAGGGGTTCTTATTTCCTCAAAATATAGTGGCCATCCCTCTGTCCAGCATGAAGCTTTTTTTTCACCACTAAACTGTGTGCAAAAATCCTTATGCTCACTCTTATCAGTGGGTTGCATGCCTTCAATTAAAGCAAAATCTTCGGGTTCAAGGGGTTGAAATATTTGCATAAATGCACCGTCGTAACATACGGCACCAAATGAGCGACCATCATCTTTCACCGCAACCTTATCGCATATCTCAACAGATTTGTGTATGTCTGCATTTGTTATGTACATGGTAAGATGTCCCAACGCGTGATAACACGTAGCTTGTTCCATTCCCGTAGCCTGCCAACTATCTCTTCGTTCACAAATATCATTAAGCTCCGGGGTTAGCGCTTCAATCTCTTCATCACTCAACACATCTTCGCGAAATCTTTCCTGAAAAGCCCCATGTATCGCCCCATTAGAACAAATGCCTCTGGGGGCACGCGCCACAACATCCTTCCACCTGCTTGGGTCTTTAGCTGTCTCACGGGCACTTAAGTTGTGACCAAGAACGTGACAATACCAATATGAATCATCACTATTCTGGATTAGCTTAGCTACCTCAAAAGCTTCTTCCATTGAAATTACATCCATAAGTTTTGGTATTTCTCTATCATAACAAGCTGGCCTATATCCTTCATTTTCACATTTATCTATTACCATTCGGGCATATCCTTCCAGTGTATTTGCGCCTAATTTATCCTTTCCGTTTTTAAAATACTGTGCAGTCACAAAAACCCCTTCAAAGAGTAGGGCCATTATAGCTACAATCAAAAAAAATGTTTTTATCTTATTATTACTCATGGTTTGTAAAAAATTTTCCTGTTATATCGGCTTCACTTTCACATAAAACAAAACCTTCTTCGCTTAATCCTGCGCAAGCATCCTGTGCCATAGAGCGATAACTGTTATGTTGGTCCATCTTCCAATAACTCCAATATACTCCCGCTCTGCAAAATACATTATTTTCTTCATTATTAGAAATAGCAATATTACAACTCGCAACAGCTTCAGCAATATCTCCTCCGCTTCTCTCCCCTACATAATTACCCAAGCCTTTGAGGCATGCTCTTTGATTTATTTTACCAGTCAAATTTATGCATATATCTGCAACCTCGGTTAAAGAATATTCTCCAGCTTGTATTAGCCAGTTGGGTTGAGCAAAAAAACATGCCTGCTGGAATTTTTCTTTAATAGTATTACAGGGAAACTCAGGGTTTCCAGGATTATATTCTCTTACTCCGCCGGATGCTCTATCTTCACCTATAAAGGTCGGGAAATTGTTTTCCATGAATACCCCATCCTGACACCCCAAAAAAGGCTCTTGCCACTGAAGCGACGCACATGCCTCAAGGGCTTGCGCTAAACCCTCCTCTCCAAAATACTCCATCAAGCCGTGTCCAATTCCATGCTGACAACCAAGTCCCCATAACGTGTATTTTTCAATACATACGCTATCCAGTTCTTCTATTATAGGTATTCCATGTTGGCTTATGGCACTTAAAAAAAACTGATGATAACAGCCAAAAGCAAAACTACTATCACAAACAGTAATCCCATCTACTCCCTGCTTTTTAAACAGGGCTTCTCCAAATTGATGCGCAGCCAAATGTTGAATCGAAAAGTCAAGCTCACCAACTTCTTGTTTAAAAAATGTATAAGCTTCATTTGGACCTATTTTATCTATAGCACTTTCCCATACAGTAACATTGAGTACATCCTCCGGAGTAATATTTTCATCATAAGCATCGTCTCTGCTGTTTAAATAAACTGCCTCGGCAAATACCGCTAAAACAAGTAGTATAATAATAAAAATTTTTCTATTTTTAATCACTGTGTTCATGGTGTTTAGAGTAAAACATCTTGGCACTGTATATTAAAAGTTTCGGGAACGCCAAGGCATATGTCTTTGCGATACGTTATGTCATCCACATAATAACGCACCATGCCAAACATATTAGTAAAGCAAAAATCCTTCTCATCCTGTTTTGGCATCAAACTGCAAAATCGTATACTAGCGCCTGGTCTGTTTTCTCCCCCCCAATACAGGGATGTTAAAGCTGAACTCAGACAATAACGCACCCCTTCTTTATCATTAACTAACTGACATAAATCATAGATTTTTTGCAATTTATCATCGGACATATCACCTATGTTTTGGACGTTTCTGCCATTCACCATTGCTATAAATTCCTTACCAAAGCTTGAAAAACATGTATTTCTGTCTTCTTTGTGGGTACTAGTGGGCAACAATTCACAAAAAGCCATTGCTTTTTCAATAGATTCTGAGCTCGGATTTCCTAAATCTCCTCCGACAATTTCTATAAGATGCGGGGTTAAATATGTATAACACATCCCCTTCGCTTCTTTAGGTATTATGTCTTTATTACACGGGGACAATGGGTCATCTGCACTTAAATACTTGTCCTTTTTTTCTAACCAAAGTTCTCTATCGTGTATACCCGCCATCATTTCCATAACAGCTCCTCCAACACATTCTACATATTCCCTGTTGCCATACTCGGTAGTCCCTGTTTTCTCACAAAGCACAATAGCATCTTCCAGTTCATATTCAGCAAATGCTAAAACCCCATGCCCAAGACCGTGAAAACACATAGTATATGCCCCTTTGCCACCGGGGGCATTCCTGCAAATTTCAGCAATATCCTCCAAAGCACCGACCCCTCTTTCTAAGAGAGTACCTATAACTATAGAGTGTGAACAAGCATTGCGTAAATCATGAGTACACACATCTATTCCTTCAAGGCCACGCTGTTTATACAAAACGTCAGCTACGCTATGTCCAAGCAAGTGTGTGTCTATTCCGGAAGGTAGAATATTATTACCGGTAGCGTATATAAGAAGATTCATTGCATACTCAGCGTCCTTTTCTTCGGCGAGGTTAACAAAAAAATTAGTTATATCACCAAAATCAAGATTACCCCCTTCAATATATTTCAGGTCTTCAGTATCCAGAGTAAAACCCGCATCTTCCACAGTGCCTTGCTTAAACGGACCAAAAAAATACAGTCCCAATAAAACCGTATTAATTACCAAAATACCAGCAAGCACTATATATTTTATATTCTTGCTTTTGTGATTTGCCATTTTAAATTTTTTAAACTTTCCACTTATTCCACAAACGCGCTTAGTACAAATATGTCACAGCATTCTTAAAAGTAGTTAAAAACAATGCCACTATCTATCGTCCTTCAAAATCTTCCGGATTATGCACAACCGCCTTATGCCATTGTCCATCTTGCTTAACTATAAATATGTGCCTGCCTTTTTCAATGCTTGTTTTGTCTAAGTTTAAATATTTTAAACCACGAGGAAAAAATTTCTCGACATATCCAAAGGGATTGATATAAAACATAGCATCAAACGAACTCAAATCTATACCCTCAATCTCAAAAACCGTTTGGTCAAAATTTTCTTCTATTTTTTTGACCTCCGCGTTTTCCACCCCATTCCAATCAAAAACTATGTTGCTGTATTTATCATCCTTATTTAAAACGCAGTATTCATACCTGCCTTTTTCCCCTACTATGGGCCAAATAGTCTTTTGAAAGGTTGGTTTAAACCTCTTTTCAAAATCAAATAGTTCTCGTGCTAACTCTTCTTCCGCAACAAACGGTTCTTCTGTAGGGCTCCTAAAAATTATCCTCTTTATCTCACTTTGAACGAAAGTAACATCTTCACCATGCCCATCAACCAAGTAATATAATTCATTTATAATCGGGTCACCTGATGGAGTTTTTTCTGATCCAACCTCTGTGCTATAAGAAGAATAATAATATATCAAAAAATCATCGGAGTAACTGCTACACAAAAGGGAAGAGTCCCCCAAGCTGTCTTTGGGCGTACTTGTTGCGGAGTGTTTAAAAAAAAACACCGCAAAAACGGCACAACAAAATAGTATTATAGCCCCGGAAATTAAAGTAATTTTTTTTTTAGAAAAAAGCATTATACATAACATTCTTTAACTACAACAAGGACATGTTCCGCAGGCGGTATTGCAAGAAGATCCATCACAACTAGGGCTGCAAACTCTGCAATATCCTCCTTGACTATAGTAATAACCCTGGTAATAACCCTGTGCGTAATAATACCACTGTCCATAGTAGTACATTTCAGCATAGTAATAACTCTGTCCATAGTAGTATCCTTGATAATACCCTTGTCCGTAGTAATACCCTTGTCCGTAGTAATAGCTCTGATAGTATCCCTGTGCATAGTAATAACTCTGCCCGTAGTAGTATCCCTGGTAATATCCTTGTCCATAGTAATATCCCTCTGAATAACAAGGGGGCTGTCCGGCATTATTGTCATCACAATCTGTGGTGCTCAATGATAACATAGTGTGCCTTCTTTCATGCAACGGACTCAGTGGCTGGGTTTGGGATCCAACCTGAGTTAATGTCGCAGGCGAGCCATCAGAATCCTTATCCTCCATCCAAAGATAACTCTTTCTAAGTTCTCCTGTGTCATTTATTGCTATTGTGCCGTTAGTAAGGCGGGTTTCAAATCCCGGGTTCCAAACCACTGTCTGATTTGCGTTTATGGTTAAAGTTGTTCCGGAAGGACCGTTTATTGTAAGGTGTCCGTTATCAACACCGTCAACCAATTCAGGGAATGCGCAACTTGAATCTATTAAAACATCCCCACCTGGGTTTCTGGTGCACGGGGTGAGGTGCGAGGTGGCATTAGCTTCTTTGGTTTCCTGAAATATTCCAAAAAGTAACAAAGGTAAAACAAACACAAGAAAAGCTATGTATAAATTTACACCACGGCGCCCATTTTTTTTATAAAATATTCTCATCTATTATCTTTAATTTGTCACAAAACGGGGTTCCACACGCGACACATCCTCCCCGCTAACGGCAGTGATGTTCATTCCTCCCAAAAGACCTTCAGCTGTCCACTCCCCTCTCCATGTGCTTTTGTAAACACCGTTTTCTTCCACCTCTTCAACAAGTTCAAAGTTAACACTTGTTGTGCCGGAAAATGTAAGGAGTTCAGCTGTAACTGAATCTACAGGGCTGTGATGTTCCAATTTGACCTCGGCAATTTGCATATCTCCCTTCAAAGCATCCAGTGGGTCTATTTCAAACCTGGTAAACCTGGGTTCTGTTGTACTTGATACACTGTAAGACTGTTTTCCTTTTCCTATTGTCTCCAACGCTTCGGCTTCAAGTCTTTCCTCTTCTGTTAGCTGAACTTGGTCGTTATCTGAAAGATTTTTATTTTCCGGAGAATAATCCCCAAACCAGAGAGCGCCACCTATTAACACTGCTACGACAAGTACCGCTAAAATAATCTCCTTTTTGTTTTTCAATAAATTGTTTAAATCCATATATTTTTTATACCATACCGCGCGTAACTATGTAAGGCGGTGTTATTAATTAAAAATTATTTAAATGCCGGCTTCAGACAAGTCTTCCGCGCTAACCATTAAAAACGAAAACCTGTACCAACCTCCATCTTTTTTAACAAAAATTTCGTGATTTCCAATTTGTGCGTCAGTACGATTAAGCCAAAACACCTGCAAGCACTATGTACTTTATATTCTTGCTTTTGAGATTTGCCATTTTAAATTTTTCACCTGTTTCACAAAATTCTTAAAAACTGGATGTATAAAATTCGGAATTTTTGCGGAATAATATTGAATGCTGACCCTTTTGTATTTGTCCATTTTCCAAAGGAATATCTATAAAATTATTACCTGTTGGGAATACTTTGTGTACAACGTTGGAAGGATTTATGTAAAATAAAAATTCAAAAGAACTTATATCCACATCTTCAAAACTAACTCTTGCTTTAGATGTTGTAATATTTTCTTCTAAAACTTCTGCGTTTACAAGCAGGGGTGCTGTCCAGACTAATTTGGTGCGATAAACAGAGCCATCTTTAAGTTCTATGCAATGTTCATACACACCTTCTTTGGCTGTGGGCCAAAGATTAATGCCCAATAATCCTTCACGTATTAAAAACTGACCCGGAAGTGTCTCCCGTTCAAACAATATCTCTTGCTCCTCGGGTGGTGATCCCTCCCATGAAAAAACCTCTTCATAGTGAGGAGTTCCTATCGCTATCCTGTTTATCCTATCAAAATAAAGGTCCACCTCGTTAGCCTGCTGGTTCTGCAATAAATACACACTAAAGAGCCAAACAAGATCGAGGGTAGGAGTATCATTATGCTCCCCATACTTTTCGGGATTTGTAGGTACTAGTATTGTGTCGGTTCGCAAATACTGCCATTGCGCGTTGTTGACAACAACCCCCTCGGCAAGCTCCAGTAAATCGCATATGTCCGTTACAACACTATTTTTAGTGTTATCTTCTGTATTAAATATACTAAACCCTATCATCAAAGACGCTAAAAAAAGGATGGCTAAAACAATCTGTGCTGTTTTTTTTATTGCAATATTATTCATACGATTAGCAACATCCACATCCACCCCATCCATATGGACCCCAAATTAAACAGTATCCTCCTTGGCTATAGTAGTAACCCTGGTAATACCCTTGTGCGTAATAGTACCACTGACCATAGTAGTACATCTCAGCATAGTAATACCACTGTCCATAGTAGTAGCCTTCGTAATAATTTTGTGAATAGTAATATCCTTGTGTATAGTAGTAGCTTTGATAATATCCTTGTGTATAGTAGTAGCCCTGTCCATAGTAGTAGCTTTGATAATAACTCTGTCCATAATAGTACCCCTCTGCATAACAAGGAGGCCTACCAGGGTCATTGTCATCACAATCTGTGGTGCTTAACGATGACATAGTGTGCCTTCTTTCATGCAACGGACTTGTTGGTTGGGTTTGGGATCCAACCTGGGTTAATGTCGCAGGCGAGCCATCGGAATCCTTGTCCTCCATCCAAAGATAATTCTTTCTAAGTTCCCCCGTGTCGTTTATTACTATACTGCCGTTAGTAAGACGGACCTCAAAACCACCCGGGTTCCAAACCAGTGTCTGGTTTGCATTTATGGTTAAAGTTGTTCCGGAAGGGCCGTCTATTGTAAGGTGTCCATTATCAACACCATCCACTAATTCAGGGAAGGCGCAACTTGAATCTATTAAAACATCCCCGCCTGGATTTCTGGTGCACGGGGAAAGGTGCGAGGTGGCATTAGCGCCGTCAGTAAATAAAATAAAACTCGCAACTATTGCTGCGAATATAAAAAAGGTTTTTATATGGGTTTTCACAATTAAAACTTAATCTATTATAAAACCGTCTATGCCCTCGGCATCTTTTGCGTAGTTGGTCCACTGTTCAAAATCAAACCGGGGAGCAGTCAGGCGGTAGGATACCTCTCCCGCTTTTTCCGCGTATACCGTAACCCGCATGTTTTCCTTATCTTTTTCGTACCAAACATCGCCTCTGAATGAGGTTGTTAACAGGACTGCCAAACTTTGAAAATTCTTATCAAGATTCGTTGTTTTTGAAAACAGCCATAAATCACTACCCTCCTGCGCGTTTTCAAAATCCAAGATAGCTCTGTATAAACCACTGCTCTCATCATATTCAAGATTTATAACATCGGTGTGTTCCTCTTTAAGCCCTATCATGCCCGCCGCGTAAGTCGCATACTTTGTACCACCTATTGAATATACAGGGTCAAACACACCCGCGGTAATTTTTCCTGTGCCGCCACCCACAACCAGTCCTCCGCTTCCTATCGTTACTAGTCCACCATATGGATTAAAGGCCAATTCTCGCCAAGTCGCACTATCTCCGCTCTGTATAAGAGCTCGCCCCGTGCTATCGTTTTTATTAAATATCACATATCCTCCATTAGTTATATAATCAGAAGCGGATAACCTTATCCCGCTTGACAACTCATTCGCCTGTGACCTTAGATGTAACGGCATGTCAGGACTTGAGGTTCCTATTCCAATAGTACCCTCAACAATCAATCCGCTTCCGGGAGGTGTGGAACCAGAATAACCCGAGCCAATCGCAACCCCTCCGCTGGTTACGCCAAAATAAGCATCTATATCCGTTTCAAAAACTCCACCAACCCCAAGCCCGCCCGATTTATACTGCGTAACACCTGTCGCGTTAAGAGGTGTTGGAGTGTTGTCCGCAGGCGGAGAGGCTGTAGGGGGGTTCCACGCGGCAAAGGTGTGAAAAGTAAAGCCGAACATTAAAACAACTAAACCCCAAAATACAGAAACAACAATCGCGCTCTTCTGATGCTTTAAGTATTTTTTTAATTTTTGCATTGCCATTAACTTTGCTCTCTTAGTTTTTGTAAGTCTTCTTTTTGTGTTTCAGGGTTGCTTGTTTCCCCGGGCTGGGTTTCTCCCTCACCCAACTCGTCCTCAAGCTGGTTTTGTCTTCTTAATCTGCCTAACTGCTCTTTTTGCTCTACAGGGTCTTCTGTGGGTTCAAGATTTTCATTTTGTTCACGAAGATTTTCAAGTTCTTCCCTTTTTTCCTGCATTATCCTCTCATTTCTTTCTGCCTCCTCTTTTTCCTGTTCCTTCTGTTCTTTAATATTTAAAAACCAGATAGACGCAAAAATAAAAGATATAATTAAAAATATGGCTACAACTATAACTATCGCCTGTTTTCTTGATATGTTTTGCAAAAACTCCATGTTCACTATTATTTTATCAGTTATACTGCCTATTAGCTATGCGAACATTCCGAGTTATCCACAATTCGACAAGTTTCGACGATGAGCTCGCCGAATCGCTCATTGTTAAACACTCAACTGCCCCGCTTGTTGTAAATATTTCTTCATTATTTATCCTGAGGACATCGAAGGATTATCCACAACGAGATTAAATGGCTAAACGGTTATATGGTTAATCGTTTAGTTTGTCGTTCGTTATTTTTATCAATATATTTATTTCCTTTGGGAGTTTGTTTAATTCTTTAAAAATATGCTCGTATTGCTCCTTTGTAACAAGATGACGAATCTTTGCTTTTTCATTCCAATCCAAAGATTCTTGGACAGAGGAAAAACTATAGCGATAAAACTTAATTTTATCTTTTTTGAAATAGCGCCCGAAACCTTCAGCAATATTAGCAGAAATTGAATCTACTGATCTAATAAACTGCTCTCCAATGGTTTTCTTAGCTAAAACATCCCACTCAACAACAATATTCCACACATAATTTGACAATTCAAAAGCAACTCTATATACACTCACATCATTCAATTTTAAATATTTTTTATCAACCATTTAATTTTAAATTTTTGTTACTCATTTAAATCTCCGACAGAAATTTCAAACTCTATACCCTTTTTTATCTTATCTTCCAAAATCAATCTGGCTATGTAACTTTCAAGCTTATCTTGAATAGCGCGTGCCATAGGACGGGCGCCAAACTGCGGGTCAAACCCTACCTTGGCAACATAATCTACCACCTCGGGCGTAGGCTTATAGTAGTATCCTTTTTTCTTAAGACGCTCTACAAGATTCCCTATCATAAGCTGGGCCACCTGTTTTATCTGCTCCTCATTAAGAGGATGGTATATGACTATCTCATCAAAACGGTTTAAAAGTTCGGGCTTAAAATATCCGTTGTCTATAAAAAGGTCCAGCAATTTCTGCTTGCCTTCTTCAAGGTTCTCCCCCCTTTGCACCATCCCGCGAATTTCTGCCGCTCCCGCGTTTGAAGTTGCGATTATAATATTGTGCTGAAAGTTAACCTTGCGCCCAAACACATCTGTCATTTTACCTTCGTCAAAGACACGGAGAAATACATTAAGCAAATCTTTGTGCGCTTTTTCAAATTCATCCAAAAGGATAACTGAGAACGGATTATCACGCACAGCAGTTATCAGCTGGCCCGCGTATTCCTGACGCAAGGAACCAAGCATGCGCTCCACACTCTCAAGCGTCTGAAATTCCGACATGTCAAAACGTATCATTTTATCGGAAGAGCCAAAATATATGTTTGCCAGAACTTTAGACGTTAAGGTTTTACCAACACCCGTAGGGCCCACAAAAAGAAATACTCCCGCGGGCTTCTCTTCACGCGTAAGACCCGCGCGCAGCCTCTGCATTGCCCTTACTATGGTTTTTACAGCATACTCCTGTCCCACTATGTCTTTGTGCATCTCCTCTTCAAGGCGCATGAGCTTATCTTTTTCCTTTTGCCCAATAGCCCCCAGAGGCATATTTGTCTTTCTTGTAACAACAGCGTGCACATCTTCTACCTCTACAATATTTTTACCCTGGCTCTTTACGTAACTTACCACTTCATTTAAAAGGCTTAAACCCTTTTCAGGAAAAGGCACCGCCTGTATAAAAGAGTTCGCATCTTCATATATAGTCTTGAGCGCGGCATACATAAAAAACATTCTATCTCTGGCTTCAATGTGCAGAACCTCGTCCTCTAAAATTCTCAAAACCGCGCCACGTTCGGGTTCTTCAATATCCACCTTCTCCAAGAGGGCAAGAAGATCTGTACGGGGAGATATGTTCTGGTGAAACTTGCCCGGAGTTGTTGTAGCTATCATCTGCATATTTGCAGACTGTATATAAGGCAAAAGTATTTCCGAGATATCCGTACGCCCGAGCCCCTCTTGTTCCCCTATAAAATTATGTATGCTGTCTATAAACAAAATAACGTTACCAACTTTTTGAGCTTCGTCTAATACTCCACCTAAAATACGCTGGACCTCCGCCCTGTCGGAAGAAGACGAAACTATAGCGTTAACATTAAGTTCCAGTATCTTTTTATAATTTAACTCCTTAGGGGCTTTGCCTTCAGAAATATTCTGCGCGATTCTCAAAACAATAGCACGCTTGCCAACACCACTCTCTCCTACAAGCAGTGTATTTTGCTTATCTCCTCGCGTAAGTATCTGGTCCATGCGCTCCATAACCTGTTTTCTTCCAACCAACTTCATATCAGCCACTCTTTGGCGAAACGGCAAAGTAAGGTCGTGTGAAAACCCGGCAAGCAGACTTGGATAGCCGTATACCCACTCAGCGCCTATCGGACTGGAATTTAAAAGATTCTCTCTGGTCCACCATCTCCTCTTCTTTTCCCAGACATCCCTGTTATGCTCCTCCCAGATCGCGAGGGTTACGAGGTCCGGCTTATCCAGTTGCAGGTTTACAACCATTTGCTGAAAGGGCTGATGCACATCAAAAAGTGTTGCTAAAAAATCGGCAAGGGTCATGCGTTCATGTCCATGCTCGTTTCTAAGCTTAGCGGTTCCAACCAGCAACTTATCCATCTCCGCAGATAATTTAACCTCGCGGTTCCAGGGAGTGGAAACTACCGAAAGAAATTTTTGCTTAACATCCGGAGATGTTTTTATTAAATTATCCTCAACGGTTGAAGGGTCTATTCCTAAACGCAAAAAGAGATGCTTCGCAGGTTCGTATCTTGAAAAAGCCAAAAGAAAGCTGTCCGCGGAAACCGCCTCTTCACCAAGGCGTTTTGACACCCCAAAGGCATCGTCAAGGACCATGGCTTCGTCAAACCCGAGAAAGTCTGCGAGATTTTCGCTATTTTTTGTCTTAGGATACTTTAAATAGAACTGATAAAATATACCCTCAAAGAAAAGCAGAAAAAGGCCGAGAGGTAAAAATATATAAGCAAACCCTTTCCATTTCCTATCCGAAAGAAATAATTTATCTCCCACATCTATTATTACGTTCTGCCCTTCCTTGGGTGCCACCTCCCTTCCTTGTATGTCCGGGGGTTCCTGCAAGAGCGGAACGTCTTTTGCGGTTGGTGCAAAAGGAATATTAAAAGAAAAAGGATGGGTTAAGACAAAAGCCAGAAGAGCTGCAGCGCCCAAAGCAAAAAAAACAATGCGCAACCGTCTCCATATTTCAGGATAAAACGATTTTTGAAACTCAACCGCTTTATATATTTGAGATTTTTTAAGATTAAAAAACATGAAATTGACTTTTTTAACTGAAAACTAATGAGACTCCCTTGCCCATGAAAGCTACAACAACTACAGGCCAGAATATCCAAACCGCAAAAAGTACTGCAAAAAAGACAAGTACCGCAACCTGTACTGCAAAACCTGTAATAACCACGGACAAGCGTATCAATGCGGCTATGAGACGTGTGAAAATATCAAATATCCAGTTACCTACCTTGTCGCCAAAACTTTTGGCGCCGAACAACTCCTTAGAGCTAAACCTGTGCCACGGAGCAAAAAGCGTACGCAAGTGCTGAAGTATCAAAAACTTGTGCCATGTTGCAATGGAAAAGTTTTTAAGCAATACTAAAATAGCTGCGGGAGCAGTGCTATAATGCCAGAATAGATAGTTAATAAATAACATAAATTTTGCAAAGCAAAATTAAATGGTTAATTGATAAATGGTTAAACGGCTTTTTATTCACACGGATAATGCAACCAAATACATATTACTGAAACCATTTAGCCATATCGACAATAGTCGATTATACCTTTATTCTAACACAACACGCGATTTAAACTTAAGAACCCGTTATCAACAAGTATATGTCCGATTCTATTATACCCACAACAATTACAATTGGAGGCAAGGAAAAAAACATCATAAATTCCTTAGTGCAGACGATAGACATTATAAAGACCGAGATGTCGGATAATTTTGTTTTACTTATTAGTTTTGAGGAGCTGGAAAATCGCCTGTCTGAAGAAGAAAAATATCTTATGCAAAATATCCTAAATATAAATCCCGCAAAATATGGAATTGCGGCGCCTTATTTAGGCATTGAATCGGTACCACAGGATATTGTCGCAATAAGAGGGCAAAAATATATTTGGGAAGAGGAGGAAAAAAAGATAGCTACACAGTATCTTCCTAAAAACGTGTACGAAGCATACACAAAAATGAACAAGGTGGTAAAAAAAGACACAAAAGACGGACTGCTTGTAAGGTCGGGGTACCGCTCCCCTGCCTATCAGTTTTTAACGTTTGTATACTACTTTCAAAAAAATGATTTTGACATCCAAAAAACATTTGCACAAGTAGCTCTACCCGGCTATAGTGAGCACGGATATCCTCCCAGGCAGGCAGTAGATTTTATTACAGAAAACGGAGTTATATGGGGAGATAAAATATGTTTTGATGAAACCATAGAATATAAGTGGCTATTAAAAAACGCTGCCAAGTACGGATTTTTCTTATCATACCCACAAGACAACGAGAAGGGCATGATGTTCGAACCCTGGCACTGGAGATATAACCCATGAAACATAAAACTTGAAACATGGAACACATAAATAAGTTTGTAGATAAATATAAGTTAAAAATTGGCGGCACCGAATTTTGGGTGCCTTATCCTTATGAAAAACTGACCCTACAACACAGAAGAGAGTTTTCAGGAAAAAAGCCTGCCCCTCTCCCTTTTAAAGGCAGGGGCACGCCGGAACAAATAAAAGAGTATCTTATAGATGCGCTTGAAAAAGAAAAAACAAAGCCAAAAACTCCGGAGGAATATCGGGCTTTTATGTCTTCAATCAATCTTGGGGTAGAGTGTTCCGGGTTTGCATATTATGTTTTAGACGAGTATTTAAAAGAAAATTACAATGAAGAGCTTAGGAACCATCTTTATAAATCTAAAGAACAGTTGCTGGAAATATACGGCCATCCAAACCTTTCTCCTCCAAAAGGGTTAAAACGTTCAGTTGTGGAAACATACCCGAACTGGGTAAGTTTAGCACGGATACAAAAAGATTGGGGAAACAATCCTCGATACGTAATAGATGCTCCTGTGTTCAGTAATGAAGGCTCAACTATTCCTGTTAAAATAGCTGATATACAACCGGCGGATATAATAAGTATGGTGGGGCATGATAATATAGGACACCCTTTACTGGTAGTAAGTGTAAATAACAATGTTATAGTTTACGCGCACTCAGCAGGCAGACACGGACGCAAAAGCCACTACGGAGGCGTAGAATACGGTGAAATAAAAATAATTGACACCGAACTTCCAATAGAAAAACAAGAGTGGCAGGATAAGCTTCTCTTAAAAGCTCATAAATTTAAGCCCGGAGCCATAAGAAGACTTAAAACTCTGGAAAAATAAGAATATTTGTGGCATTGTGAGAATATAGCACTTAGTTGTCAACCATGTCTTACAATCACAAAAATATAAAACTCGTATATGACCCTCTTTGGGGGCTAATTGATA